>JANNUM010000013.1:0-5878 GCA_031395235.1 Chloroflexota bacterium | reverse complement strand
CGGTCAAACTGTCGCCGCTCGCTTCGCCGACGTCTACCTGGTCGCCGGCTCCGCCATGACCGTTAGCCCCGACACGGCGATTCAGGTGTCTCGCTCGCTGTGCCCCGCCAAGCAGCGCGGTCGCCCGGGCAGCGGGGCCGGTGCATTGAGGAGGGCCCTTGCTCGCGTAGTACTCCTGCTCGCCCGCGGTTCAGATGAACACTTGGCGGGAGTCCTTGCAGGTCAGCTTCTGACGCGGTGCTGGACATCTCCGCGACGCGGTCACTGTCCGATCTGCGGCGCGTTCTGGCGCCGAACGGCATGTTCGTGCAGGTCGGCGCGGCGAAGGGCGGCGGTTGGATCGGGATCTTCGCGCGGATCATCAATGTGATGGTGCGCGCACGGGTGCTGCGCCAGCGCGTGAAGTTCTACGTCGCGCAGACCAACCTCGACGACCTCGTGTACCTCAAGGACCTTATCGAGTCCGGCAAGCTCCGCCCGGTGATCGACCCAACCTATCCGCTCTCCGAGGCTCGCGAGGCGGTGCGCTACGTCGGCAGCGGTCAGGCTCGGGCCAAAGTCGTTATCACCGCATAGCTAGAGCAATCGCGAGCGCGACCAACAGGAGTGGGATCCGCCAGATTCCGGCATTCAGATGCCGGAGCTGCCGCTACTTGTAACGTCGTGTGTTCTCTGAGCGGCACGCGGTCGTCCGCTTCCCAGCAGTGCGCAGCCTCGAGCTCCTTCTTGGAGAGAACCTCCTCCCCTCCCCCCCACGTCGCGATCGGTTGCCCGGAACTTCCGTGACGACTGCGACATGAAGCGAGCACCTAACTGGTGCGGCTAGGAGCCGCTACGGCAGCGAGCTGATCCAGTTGCTCCTGGATGAACTCAGCGAGCCATTCCGGCGCGCTGACGGTTGGATCGCCGAGCGGTTCCCAGGCATAGCGGAGCTCTAGGAGACACCCACTCGGCGTCCCCGACAGGATCTGCGTGACGTAGAAACTCTCCGTCTCACCGAGGACGTGCATGGTTGTGCGGCTTTGGTTTGGATCGCGCTCGGAACGGATCACGCGCAGGACTGACCCCGTCCCGTCCTCGCGGTGATGGCAGTGCGTCTCCTGGCCGAGTGCCGTGCCTCGGGCTCCCCTCCGCTCGAGCACGTGCTTCATCCCCGTACGAGGTATGAAGGGCGTCCGCGCGTTGCTGCGATCGGCCTCGTCCTCTAGCCCCTGCGGATCCTCAAGAAGCTCGAAATGCTCGCCAATGCCGTGGAGGGACTCGTCCCGCATGACGCGCCGGACTCGTTCCGGCGACATAGGGAAAGAGCGCTCGAAACACGCCTGCGCTTCACGCCGCCCGAGATGTTCCGTGCGCTCCGCCAGGGCGCGAACGCGGAGGCTGGTGAGCTCGATGTAGGCGCAGCGGACCGCGCCGAGATGCTCGACCTGCTCCTCATGAGCCACCGATCCCTCCGCGGCCACAGCTGCGAGCGCTGCCTCGGTAAGGAGGATGTACTCGTGAGACGGCACCTTGTTCTTCAGCAGCCGGTGCGCCAGGACGATGTCGCTCCCGACGAAGTGATCGCTCCCGGCGACACGCTGTTGGACGTACTCGCCACGATGGACGACGAACTTGAGGGTCAACGAGCCCACGGAGGCGCACGCTCGGCAGCCACACGTCGTCGCCAGGGTCATGAAGCGCAGACGTCGGTGGAACTCGACGAACTTCTCTTTCAAACACTCCGCGAGGTCCGCACCGTGCTCGTCGGACAGCCAGAAGACGGCATCGCCCTCCAGCTGCGCAATCCTGAGATTCCCGGGTGCGGACTCGCAGAGCGTCCCGAGGAGTTCCGCGAGGATCTCCCGTGAGTGCTCGAGCTCGGTGGTCGCGATGAACTCCGTGTATCCGGAGACGTCGCCGAGAACGATCAATCCGCGCTCCACTGTCATCCCAGCGATTATCAGCGCGGGCCGCTCACTTGCCCTACGGGAAGCTCACCTGATTCTCAGCGCTTGAAGCGGCCCCGCTCCCACGTTTCTTTGAATTTGCGCCAGAACGTGAGTGAGTCCGAAACTTCCCCGACCTGACTCTGGATCAGACAGGACGCACGATCCTCTCGTTGGAACACGTGGACAGATGTTTTGTCGACCTCTGTCTCGTCACACCTAGGTTCTGGATGGATCCCGGGTCCCGAGTCGTCTAGAGAACTGTCAGACCTCTACCGCGCAGCGAAGCTCAAATGTGGGAACAGTGGCCGATTGTTACCGCGGCGAGGGTCGCGGCGCCGATCACGGAAACGCGGGGGTCAAGCACGCGGAAGTGGTAACAGCCCGCCTCGTTCAGGACGAGCGCGGCTGGCTCCGACTCGCGGGTTAGTAAGGAGGTGTGACATCATCCACGACCGCCTAACAGTGGCTCAGGGAGGAACAAGATGGGGACAGACAAGGTCCAGTTGGCCAAAGAGGGCATTGAGGCGTTCAGCGCGGGAGACTGGGAGCGATTCAAGGCGCCGCTTAGCTCGGACGCGGTGTACGAAGAGCTCGCGACGCAACGCAGAATCGTAGGTCCGGATCAGATCGTCGAGGCGAGCAAGGGATGGAAGGAAGCGTTCCCCGACGGCAAGGGAACGATCACCAAGGTGACCGAGGGCGCTGACACCGTGGTGCTCGAGATCACATGGCAGGGTACGCACACGGGTGACCTCATCTCCCCGATGGGCGCCATCCCTCCCAGCCAGAAACGCGTGAACCTCGCGGCGGTCCAGGTCGTCAGATTCAAGGGCGACAAGGTCGTCGAGACGAGACATTTCTTCGACCTGATGACGTTGCTCGCACAAATCGGCGCGCTTCCGATGCCCGCGACCGCGTAGTCGGGCTGTGATCGGGCCCGACGGGCGCACCGCCGGGCCCGTCACGCGCATCTAGTAGAGGTCTCGATGTAAGAACGGTGCGCACGCCATGGCCACGAGGTCGGCGAACGCGTCTGTGCCACAAGCACGCCCGTCCGTACCACCCGCAGACCTGCGGCAAGTTTGAGCGCTTCCACCAGACGCTGAAGAAGTACCTGGCCAAGCAGCCTGCGGCCGATTCGCTCGAAGCGCTCCAGGCGCAACTTGATCGCTTCGTCCTCTACAACGAGTCGCGGCCGCACCGGGCCCTCGGATGGCGCACGCCGCGCGAGGTCTTCGACGCGAAGATCAAGGCGCGGCCGCAAGGTGCGACACCGGCGACGCACTTCCGCGTCCGCCACGCCCAGGTCGATCGGCACGGCAAGGTCACCCTGCGCTACGACTCGAAGCTTTTCCACATCGGCCTCGGTGCGCGGCACAAGGGCCTGCCGGTCGTGCTGCTCGTTGCCAATCGCGACGTTCGGGTGGTCTCAGCGGACGGCGAGCTCCTGCGTCACCTCACGCTCGATCCGGACCGGACGAACTGCGGCGGAGATCCCAGCTTACTTTCGATCTCGACGCCCAAGAGGTCGGCCCAGAAAGGAGCCAGGCGCTCGGGATTCGGGCAGTCGATCTGTACCCACCCGACTCGTCCGATGGCCTGACGACCAGCGCGATCTCCCACGCATCGAGAGACTACTGACAGCAACTACTGACGTAGCCCTCCCCGCGTTCGCGGGAGCTACGTTTGTCAGTGCGGACGATCCTGCCGGCACACATCGTGCGCGGAGCAATCCGTAGCGCCGAAACACGGACTAATTGCCCCGATCTCGGAGCGGAAGACGGGATTCGAACCCGCGACCCCGTCCTTGGCAAGGACGTGCGCTACCGCTGCGCCACTTCCGCGTCGTGTCGACACAAGGATAACAGGCGGTACTGTCCCGGTCGTGACCGACCCTGGCCTGTCCGCCGACCTCCTCACGCTCTCCCGCGAGATCCACGCCGATCCGGAGCTCGCCTACGAGGAGCGCCGCGCCGTCGAGCGCATCGCTGCGCTCCTCGAGCGCCGCGGCCATCAGGTCGAGCGCAGGTTCGGCGGGCTCGAGACGGCTTTCCGCGCGAGTATCGGTCCCGCCGGCCCTTCGGTCGCGCTCCTCGCGGAGTACGACGCGTTGCCGGAGATCGGGCACGCCTGCGGTCACAACCTCATCGCCATCTCGAACGTCGGCGCGTTCCTCGCGGCGGCGGCGGCGAAGCCAGACGGCCTGCAGGTCGGCATCGAGCTCATTGGCACGCCGGCCGAAGAGCGCGGCGGCGGAAAGCTCGACCTCCTCGACGCCGGTGCATTCGCCTCGACGATCGCGGCCCTCTCGTCGCATCCCTCCTCCGACCCGCGTTGGGAGATCGGCACGACGAGCCTCGGCGTCGTCGCGCAGCGCGTGACGTACCGCGGGGTCGCCGCGCACGCAGCGGTCTCCCCGGAGCAGGGGCGCAACGCGCTGAACGCGGTCATCCGTCTCTTCACCGGCGTGGACGGCTGGCGCCAGCACCTTCCCGACGACGCGCGGGTCCACGGGATCATCACCGATGGCGGCGGCCCTGCGTACAACGTCGTCCCCGTGCATGCGCAGGCCCTCTTCGGCCTTCGCAGCAAGGATGTGGCAGTCCTGGCGGAGATGATCGCGACGTTCAAGGACATCGCGCGCGGCGCGGCGCTCCAGACCGGCACCGAGGTCGTCGTCGAGGACGAGATGCGTCTCTACGCGCCGACGGCGCCGCATCCGGTGATGACCGAGCTCCTCGCCGCCGAGCTCGCGGCCCACGGTGTCGAGGTGACGACGGGCGGGCTCGTCGCGGCGTCGACCGACTTCGGGAACGTGTCACAGGCCGTGCCGGCGGATTACGTCTCGTTCCCTGTCAGCGAGAGTAAGGTGCCGGGCCATTCGAACGCGTTCCGCGAGGCAGCCGTGACCGACTACGCCCACCAGCAGGCGCTCGTCGCCGTCGATGTGCTCGCTTCGGCCGCGCTCCGCCTCGCGACGGATGCCTCGCTGCGCGCGCGCCTGGGTCACTAAGCGCCCACGGTCTCCCTCTTGCACCTGCTGTCCATGTGATCTCACCAGATGACATCGCGGCCCGTGCTGCGCGCATCGGAGCGCTCGCCGCCGGCTACATCCTCGCGCGCCTGCTCGGCGCACACGCGCGCTGGCTCGGCCGCCGGTGGGCCGAACGCATGCGTCGCGCGATCACCGCGGAGCTCGAGCCGCGTCTTCAGTCTGCGGCGCTCGCGCCCTTGGACGCGATCGACGCCGCACGCGCACGGCTCGCTCAGGCGCACGCGCAGGCTCGCGAGGGCTGACGGATGGGTGAGCGGCGACAGATGTCCCTGCTCTTGCGCGGTGAGGAGCGGTGCGGCCTCGAGACCCCGGCGTAACGGCAGCTCCTTGATCGCGCCGAGGCTTTCTCCTAGCCCTGCGCGTCACCCGGAGCAAGAAAGATCGACGCGCCAAGACGTCCGGCGTAGTGCGGTCGGAAACGCTCGACGTTGTACGTCCGCTCCACGTCCACCTTGCGCGGGCCGAGAGCCGGATCGGGCAGGTCCGTGTGCACGAAGTTGCCGCCTTGGACCGCGAGCATCCGGCCTCCGATCCCCTGGCGGATGAGGTCCACGGCAATGTTCGCGAAGGTGATGGCGACCACTTGATCGATCGAGTCGGGGTCGCCGCTCCGCAGGTCGTAGCTGAGCTCGCTCGCGAGCGTCTCCTCGCCGGACCGCCGGCGGATCTCCTCGGCGAGCGTCTGAGCGATGTTCGCCTTGTGCCGGTGCCCGAACGCGTCGGCCGGGCCGAGGTCGGGGATCGACCCGCCCTTCCAGATCGCGCCCTCGGAGGCGATGACGAGCGCGTAGCGGCTCGGGTTGCCCCGCTTGTCGGCCACGAGGATCTCGACGAGCCGGTCGAGATCGAAGGGCATCTCCGGGATGACGCAGCGCGCGGACGTCACGTACGC
>JANNUM010000560.1:0-1953 GCA_031395235.1 Chloroflexota bacterium | reverse complement strand
GGTCGGGCCGACGCGGCCAGCACGGCCTGCGGCACCACGGTCGGGCCTGGGATACGGAGGTTCTGGGGGCGGTACATGTTCTCTCCCTCTAGGCTGAACGGGCGGAGGTGGGACGTGAGCGAATGATGCCAGCCCACCACGCTTGTAACAAGGAGAGAAGCGAGCATTTCTGAACCGAAGTTCGCCCCGTCGATCCTGAATGCCGACTTCGCCCGCTTGGCGGAGGCCGTGGGCGCGCTCGAGCGGGGCGGGGCGGATTGGGTCCACGTCGATGTCATGGATGGCCACTTCGTGCCCAATCTCACATTCGGACCGAAACTGGTGTCCGACCTGCACAAGGCCACCCGGCTGCCTCTGGACGTCCACCTGATGATCGAGCGACCCGACGACTGGGTGGACCGCTACGTCGATGCCGGCGCCGCGTACGTCGTCGTGCACGTCGAGGCCGCTCAGGCCGTGTCGACGACGCTGGCCCGGATCCGCGCCGGCGGCGCGAAGGCAGGCATCACGCTGAATCCCGACACGCCGATCGAGGCGATCCTGCCGTATCTCGGCGATGTCGACCTCGCCCTGGTCATGAGTGTCAATCCGGGCTTTGGCGGTCAGAAGTTCATCGAGAGTGCGATCGGCAAGCTCCAGCGCCTACGCAAAGAGATAGACGCGCGCCGCCTCGCCGTCGAACTTGAGGTCGATGGCGGCGTGAAGCTCGACAACGTCCGCCGCGTCATAGAGGCCGGCGCGAGCGTCGTCGTCGCTGGGTCGGCCGTGTTCGAGGCGCCCGAGGGTGTCGAGGCCGCGATGAAGAAGTTCCGGGACGCGCTTCGCTAGTCCTCGTCGCCAAGGCCCAGCTCCCGAAGACGCTCGTCGCTGATGCCGAAGTGGTGCGCGATCTCATGCACGACGGTGTCGCGCACGATCTCCGCCTGTCGCCGCGGCGATGAGGTCATCCGCTCGATCGGGCCGCGGAAGATGCTGATGCGATCGGGCAGGTACGGCTCCATCGCGCCGCGGTCGGTGAGTGGCACGCCTTCGTACAGACCGAGGAGCTCACCACCGTCGCGCAGCTGCTCCGGGGTCGGCTCGTCGTCGACGACGATCGCGATGTTCTGCATGCGCTCGCGGAACTCCGCGGGGAGGCCGTCGAGGGCGCGCGCGACGAGTCGCGCGAAGCGGGCCTGCCGGAGTCGTGACACGGTCGCGACTCTAGCCGTCGCGCTAGGCCGCCTCCTGCGCCTCGCCGAGCGCGGACCGCAGCCGGCGCAGCGCTCGCGAGCGGACGCGGCACACGCCCGATTCCGAGAGCCCCACCTGGACGCCGATCTCGCGCAGGGTCAGGCAGCGGCCGTACGAAAGCACGATCACGCGACGCTCCATCGTCGTGAGCGAACGAAGCTCCCGCGCGACGCTGTGCCAGCGAGGGTCGCGGCGTGTGTCCGGGGCGACGGCCGCGTCGGGTTCCGAGATGCCACCGTCGCCCAGCTCCGCGAGCCGGTCGAGCGAGATCTCGACGTACGGCGGCGGCAGATCCTCCGTGATGCGCTGCGCCTCGCGGTAGGCCCGGCGGGCGGAGCGGGTGAGCGGGTCACGCTCGCGGAGGGCGTCGAGGACCTGGCCGCGGACGCGGCGGGCGGCATAGGCGCCGAACGATGCGCCGACTTCGCCGCGGTACCGCTGAGCGGCCTGCACCAGGCCGAGCACGCCCCAGGCGATCAGGTCCTCGCGGTCCGCCCCGCGGCACCGTGGGTCGAGCGACCGCGCCGCGACCGCTCGCGCGAAGGCAAGGTGCGCGATGATGCGCTCGCCGCTCGCCGGTCCATCCATCGTCGCCACGCTCCCCCGGCGGCGGACGCTAGCCATGCTCTGAAAGAGTGTCAATAGCAAGTTGACAAAGATATCCACAGAAGCCGAACTTTTCTTTGACCGGTACGCGTACCCGGATTGGCTGCGGACCCA
>JANNUM010000546.1:0-2673 GCA_031395235.1 Chloroflexota bacterium | reverse complement strand
GCGTGTACACGCGCTGTAGCGCGAAGCCTCGCTCCTCGCGCAAGCGGTGGTAGTAGGTCTCCTCGAGGGCGGTCTCCCGCGGCGGGTCGTTCGTGTCGTGTTTGTGCGGCGGATAGCTCGACCAGTGCCCGCCCGGCGTGACGACCTCCGTCACGAGGAGCGACTCCGCCGCGGCGTCCTCCATGAGGATGTGGTGGATCCGCCGTTCCATCGCGCCGCTCCCGCGGGTCTCGAGGCGCGCGTCGCCGGGTCCGATGACGCGCGCCGCTGCGCCGTCCCTTGCCGGCGCGTGACCCAGCGCGACGTCGACCGGCGCGGACCGCGCGGCGATCTCGAACGCGGTGCCCGGGGGCAGGTACGCGCCGGCCGGCGGCCCGTCGAACGGCGTCGCGCGCGTTCCCACGTCCGTCCACTCGCCGGCCTCCGAGCGGATGTCACAGATGCCTCCGAGCACGACGACGCACGTCTCGCGGCCGGGCAGCTCGCGGCGCAGGCGCGACCCAGCCTCGATCCGGTAGACCTCGAATCCGACGTAACGCCAGCCCGCGCTCTCGGGCGTGACGCGCATCACGCAGCCGTCGCGGTCGGCCGGCTGCGCGCGGACGAGCAGACTCGTCACTGCGGCGGTCGCAGATGGCGGCGGGCGCTCCTCCGGCCTTTCTCGTAGCGCTCGCGCGCCGCGCGCACCTCGGCGAGACCCGAGACCTCCGCGGGCACGACGTCCCACCACGATTCGTACGCGGGCACGCTTTCGTAGCGATCCGTCTCGATCGTGACGACGTACGGACCCAGGGCGCGCTTCGCCTCGGTGAGCGCAGCGCGCAGCTCAGCGATCGTGCGCACCTTTTTGGACACGGCACCGAGGCTCGCCGCGTTCGCGGCGAGGTCGATCGGGAGCGTGTCGCCCTGCGGCCCCTCGCGGTCGAGTCCGAGCGAGCCCGACTCTCGGTAGCGGTAATGCGTGCCGAAGCCCTCCGAGCCGAGCGATCGCGAGAGACCGCCGATCGACGAGTAGCCGTGGTTGTCCACGACGACGACCACGATCTTGATGCGCTCCTGCACCGCCGTGACCAGCTCCTGCGCGAGCATGAGGTAGCTCCCGTCGCCGACGAGGACATACACCTCGCGGTCGGGTGCGGCCATCTTCACGCCGAGACCGCCGGCGATCTCGTAGCCCATCGTCGAGAAGCCGTACTCGACGTGGTAGCCCTTGGGATCGCGAGTGCGCCAGAGCTTGTGCAGGTCGCCGGGCATCGAGCCCGCGGCGCACACGACGACGTCGCGCGGACCCGCGGCCTCGTTGACGGCGCCGATCACCTCGCTCTGCGCGGGAAGCGGCGTGTGTCCGAGCGAGTACAGGCGGTCGACTTCCGCCGACCACGCGCGTGCGAGGCGCTGCGCCCTCTCGCGGTAGGCGGGGTCGACCATGTGGGTCCATCCCGCTAGCGCGTCGATCGTGGCGCGTGCATCGCCCACAAGCGCGAGGCCTGCATGTTTGTGCGCGTCGAGCTCGGCGACGTTCACGTTGATGAAGCCGACCTTCGGATCCTGGAACACGCTCTTCGACGCGGTCGTGAAGTCGGTCCAGCGCGTGCCGATCCCGATGACGAGATCCGCCTCGCGTGCGACGCGATTCGCGGCGGACGTGCCGGTGACGCCGATCGCGCCGATGGCGAGCGGATGATCGAACGGGAGGGCGCCCTTCCCGGCCTGGGTCTCGGCGACGGGGATCCCGGTCGCATCGACCCACCTGCGCAGCGCCTCCGCCGCGCCGGAGTAGATGACGCCGCCCCCCGCCACGATGAGCGGGCGCTTCGCTGCGCCGATGAGCTCCGCCGCGCGCACGATCGATGCCGCCTCGGGCAGGCGACGCTCGATGCGCCAGGTGCGCTTGTCAAGGAAATCGTCCGGGACGTCGAACGCCTCGGCCTGCACGTCCTGCGGGAGCGCGAGGGTCACCGCGCCGGTGTCCGCCGGGCTGACGAGCACGCGCATCGCGGCCAGCGCCGCTGGGACGATCTGCTCGGGACGCATGATGCGGTCGAAATAGCGCGAGACCGGACGGAACACGTCGTTCACCGAGACGTCGCCGGCCCACGGCACCTCGAGCTGCTGTAGCGCAGGATCGGGCGCGCGCGATGCGAACACGTCGCCGGGCAGGAGGAGCACCGGGAGGCGGTTGATCGTCGCGAGCGCGGCGCCGGTCACCATGTTGGTCGCGCCCGGTCCGATCGACGTCGTGCATGCGAACGTCGCGAGCCGGTCGCGCATCTTCGCGAAGCCGCACGCGGCGTGCACCATCGCCTGCTCGTTGCGCGCCTGGAAGTAGCGGAGATCGTCGGGACGCTCGTGGAGCGCCTGTCCGATGCCACCGACGTTGCCGTGACCGAAGATCCCCCAGCAGCCGGCGAAGAAGCGCTGCTCGATCCCGTCGCGCTCGACGTACTGGTTCGCGAGGAATCGCACCAGTGCCTGCGCCATCGTGAGCCTCACCCTGGAGTGCGTACAGTACAACCTCCGACGATGAACACATCGCGCATCCGCATCGGCACCGCTCCGATCCGCTGGGGCGCAATGCTGCCGTACACCCGCGTCCTCGACGAGATGTGCGCGTCCGGCTACACGGGCACGGAGCTCGGACCACCCGGTTACCTGCCGGCGGATCGGCACGAG
>JANNUM010000421.1:0-2197 GCA_031395235.1 Chloroflexota bacterium | reverse complement strand
TCATCGCCCGGATCAAAGCGCGCGAGCCGATCGCGCTCTCCGGAGCGATCGCCTGATGGCACGCACCGGTCTGGGGCGCGGACTCGACGTGCTCCTCGGGCAGCCGCCCGCTACCGAGGCTGCGGCCACCACCCAGGCGGTAGGGACGACAGAGATCCCGCTCGAGCGCATCCGGCCCAACCGGCAGCAGCCACGCACCAACTTTGACGCTGAGGGCATCGCCGAGCTCGCGGCATCGATCAAGCGGCACGGCGTCCTGCAACCAATAGTGGTATCACGTGACGGTGACGGGTACGAGCTCGTCGCGGGCCATCGTCGCGTCCTCGCGTCTCGCGTGGCGGGAAAGACCACGATCCCCGCGGTCGTGCGCGACGACGTGCGTGACCGCCTCGAGCTCGCCCTCGTAGAGAACCTGCAGCGCACGGATCTGAACGCGATCGAGACGGCCCGCGCATACAAGCTCTTGATGGAGACCTACGACCTCACCCAGGAACAGGTCGCCGAGCGAGTGGGGAAGTCACGCTCGCAGGTCGCGAACATGCTCCGCACGCTCACCGCACCACAGCCGCTCCAGGACGCGGTGATGGAAGGCAAGATCAGCGAGGGCCATCTGCGCGCCCTGCTCCCGCTACCTCTTTCGGATGCGCTGAACGCGCTCGCCACCGTGATCGCGCGGCAGCTCTCGGTGCGCGACGCCGAGGCCCTGGTGCGAAAGATGGTCCATCCGCCGCGGCGGGGCCGCGCGCGTCCGCGTCTACGCGGCGGTGATCCGGACCTGGCGCAGGTGACGAGCGAGCTGCGTTCCGCGTTAGGAACGAAGGTGGAGGTCCTGCGCGGCCGCAAGGGCGGACGCATTGCGATCGACTACTACTCCGACGAGGACTTCGAGCGTCTGTACGAGCTCCTGGTCCGCGCCGGTCGCGCGTAAGGGAGAGCACGTGGCGGTCAAGAAGGACGACGACGGCGTGAAGACCCGGGGCGGCGAGAAGGCCGTGACCGGCAACGGCAGCAAGCCGCCCACGTCGTACAGCGCGAAGGACATCCAGGTCCTCGAGGGACTCGAGGCGGTGCGTCGCCGCCCAGGCATGTACATCGGCACGACCGACATCCGCGGCCTCCACCACCTCGTCCGTGAAGTTCTCGACAACTCGATCGACGAGGCGATGAACGGCACGTGCGACCGCATCAACGTGTGGATCCACAAGAACAGTGACATCACGATGGCCGACAACGGCCGCGGAATCCCGGTCGACAAGCATCCGAAGACGGGCAAGCCCGCCCTCGAGATGGTCCTCACCATGCTCCACGCGGGCGGCAAATTCGAGGGCAAAAACTACAAGACCTCTGGCGGCCTGCACGGCGTGGGAGCGTCGGTCGTCAATGCCCTTTCCCGCCAGCTCGTCGCCATCGTCCGCCGCGATGGTTCGCAGTACCGGATGGAGTTTTCGCGCGGCAATCCGGTCTCGAAACTTCAGAAGGCCAAGGCGACGGTCCGCGGCAACGGCACGACGATCACCTTCACCCCCGACCCGACCATCTTCCCAAAAACCGAGTTCGAGCCGGAGACGATCCGGCACCGGATCGAAGTCGTCAGCTATCTCCATCGCGGGCTGAAAATCACGTTTGCCGACGAGACCAGCGGCAAGAAGGAATCGTTCCAGCACGAACGCGGGCTGGTCGACTACCTCGGCAAAATCCTCCAGCAGCGATCGGCCCGTGCGATCCACGAGACTCCCTGGACGTTCTCCCGCGACGACGAGGTCCGGATCGAGCTGGTCCTGCAATGGACCGAGTCGACCGACGAGCATCTCCGCTCCTACGTCAACGGCATTCCGACCGGAATGGGCGGGACGCACGAGAACGGCTTTCGCTCCGGGCTGATCAAGGGCGTCCGCAACTACATCGAGACCCACGACCTGGTACCGCGGGGCGTGAAAATCTCACACGAAGACATCCGCGAGGGGCTGGTCGCAGTGGTCAGCGTCTTCCTCGCCGACCCGCAGTTCCAGGGGCAGACCAAGGACCGGCTCAACAATGGCGAACTGCAAAACGTGCTGGAAGCGGCGGTCCGCCCGGCGCTGGAACAGTGGCTGAACAGCAACCGTTCGGTCGCCGACACCATTGTCGCGGGTATCATCGCCGCCGCCCGGGCCCGGGCCGGGGCGGCGTCCCGCGCGGCCAGCGATTCAGTCTCGCG
>JANNUM010000511.1:0-6054 GCA_031395235.1 Chloroflexota bacterium | reverse complement strand
GTCGTGATGCCCATCTCTAGCGCGGTCAGCGCGTTCGCGAGCGCCTGACCGTACGTGTCGTGCAGGTGCAGCGCAACGACGTCGTTCGCGATGCCGGCGCCGCTGAACGCACGCAGCAGCGCCTGCACGTCGCCGGGCGTGCCGACGCCGCTGGTGTCCCCGAGCGAGAGCTCGTCGCAGCCCATCGCGAGCAGCCGCTGCGCAGAGTCAATGACCACCTCCGGTTTCGTCGGACCGTCCCACGGATCGGCGATGACCATCGAGAGGTAACCGCGCACGCGGAGCTTCCCGTCTTTCGCGCGGCGCACGACGGCGCGGTATCCCTCGATCACCTCGTCGCGCGAATGGTTCAGGTTCTTGCGCGAGTAGCTCTCCGACGCGGATGCGAACACGGCGATCTCGTTCGCGCCGGCGGAGAGCGCGCGATCGAGACCGCGCTCGTTCGGCACGAGCACCGGGTAGCGCACGCCGGGGCGGCGCTTCAGCGCGCGCAACAGCTCCTCCGCGTCGGCGAGCTGCGGTACGGCCTTGGGGTTCACGAACGACGTCGCTTCGATCACCGTATGGCCCGCTTCCGCCAAACGCGTGATGAGCTCAAGCTTGATCTCGGTCGGCAGCGTGCGCGACTCAGCCTGCAGACCGTCGCGCGGGCTGACTTCGACGACCTGGACGCGAGCCGGAAGGCTCAGAAGCGGTCGCCGACGAAGATGCGGCTGCCGGCGGTGATCGCCGGCAGCAGGAACGAGACGATCAGGCTGCGCAGCGTCCGCATGTCATACGGCCATTCCGAGACGCTCGCGAGACGCTGCTCCAGGGCGAGGCCGGCGGACACGGCAGGAGTGAGACCTTCGCCGTACGCCTCGGCGAGGAGGCGCCGTACGCGAGCGAGCTCCCGCTGCTTCTGCGCCTTGATCGCGCGGTGGCTGTCCCACATCACGTAGAAGAACAGTGCCGTTCCGAGGATCAGGACCGCGACGTAGGCGATGACGAGGCGCAGGATGAGCTCGACTGGCACGCCTGGCGCCAGCAGGAAGAGCTCGGCGACGGCGATGCTGATGGCAAAGGTCGCTGCCACGGCGTACGCGAACCGCGCCACCGGACGGAGCGGCGAGAGATCGAAGATCGAAAGCCGCAGCGGATAGCGGTGGAGCTGCGACAGCGAACGCGTGCGGCGCACGATCTCGTAGAACACGATGCCGAGCAGCGCGAACACGACGCTCACCGCGACCACGCGGTAGGCCCCGATCCACCCGAATGTCGCGTCGAGCGCCCACGGCTGGATCGTGATCAGCCCGAGGACGACGGCCACCCCGGCGGCCAGCCATTCGTCGTATCGACCGTGACGCGTCGCGAGCTCCACCTCGTGCTCGAAGTCGCGGCCCTCCGGCAGCAGGGCGCGAAATGCGCCGATCGCGCGCGCATAGGTGCGCCGCAGCGCCCACCGTGCGACAAGCCAGTAGCCAACGAGGACGGGCGGCAGCAGTCCGGTCTGCCAGAGCGTCGTGTTAAGCGGCCGCGAGAACTCGCCGTCGAGGTAGCCGGCGACCAGAAGGAGCGCCGCGAGCGCGGCGACGGCCAGGACGACGGCCCGGGCGCCGTGCGCGTTGACGCGATCCGCCAGCGCATCGAGCAGCGACGCGTCGTGCGCGATGGCGGACGTTGGGTTGGCCATGCCGCTCGTATTCTCCGTCAGTGGTCGAACCCGGCGTACAGTTCTCGACATGCTGAAGGAGGGGAACGAGCGCCGCATCGAGGAGTTCGACGGTCCCCCCGAGATTGCTCGCTTCTTCAAGGCCGGACATCTCGAGACGATCCCGTCGTCCCGGGCCGATCGGATAGCCGTGCTCCGTCATCTGGCGCAGCGCTTCGAGGCGGGCCGCGACTACTACGAATCCGAGGTCAATCGCATCCTGCAGGGCGTCCACAAAGACCACGCGATGCTGCGCCGTTATCTGGTGGACGAGAAGCTGCTGCGCCGCGCGTCGGGCCGCTACCGCAGGACCTAATGGAGTTCCAGGACGTCGTCCGCAAACGGAAGATGGTCCGCAGCTTCGAGGACCGCCCGATCCCGCGCGAGGTGGTCGACCGGATCCTCGCCAACGCGCAGCGGGCGCCGTCGGCGGGGTTCAGCCAGGGCTGGGCCTTCCTGTCGCTCGAGGGCGCGGCGGAGACGGCGCGCTACTGGGACGCGCTCTGGCCGGAGGAGCGGCGGGCCGAGTTTGGCTGGGCGGAGATGTTCAAGGCGCCGATGCTGGTGGTATGCCTGAGCCATAAACGCGCCTATTTAGCGAGATACGCGGAGTCTGACAAAGGCTGGACCGACATGGACGAGAAGCGCTGGCCGGTGCCGTACTGGGACATCGACACCGGCATGGCCGCGATGCTCATCCTCATGACCGCCGTGGACGCCGGCCTCGGCGCGGTGTTCTTCGGCATCTCGGATCAGGCCAAATTCCGCGAGACATTCGGCGTGCCGGAGGAGCTCACGGCCATCGGCACGATCGCGATCGGCTACGCCAAGCCACACGACCGCCCGTCGCCTTCCCTCAAGCGCGGCCATCGTCCGGCGGAGCAAGTGATCCACAAAGGAAACTGGTAGTCCCCCCGGGGGAACTGGTAGCCCGCGGGTCAGGCGATATCTTCGGGTCAGGATGGGAACGGGCATGAAGAAGCTGCGCATCGCGATCCCGCTTACGGCTGCGTGGCTGCTGCTCGCCACCTACGCGGGCGCCACGACCGCAAACCCGTTCGACCTCATCGCTGCCACCGCGCTCGTCACCTCGCCCATGGTCGGATGGACGTGGCGCTGGGTGCTGGAGAAGCCGACCTAGCCGCGACCCGCCAGCGCAACTGGGTATCTCGCGGTGAACGTCCGAAAAACTCGGTAGCGCGCTTTCACCCGCGCGATCCGCGGCGATACCGTGGGCCTGTCGTGTCGATGCCGCTGTTCCTCGTCGCGCACGTCGCTCATCAGCGCGACGCCGCCCTCGACACGCGCGAACGCCTGCTTGCAACCGTGACCGACAGGCCTGGACGCGTCGTCCTCGCGACCTGCCACCGCGTCGAGATCTACGAGACGGTCGATCGGGTCGAGTCCATTCCCGAGATGCGAACGCTCGTCGCCGAGGATGCCGCGGCGCACCTTTTTCGGGTCGCGACCGGCCTCGACTCAGCGATCGCCGGCGAGGCGCAGATCCTCCGGCAGGTGCGGGCGGCGTACGAGGCCGCATCGGGCGATCTGCACCCGATGCTCCGCCGGCTGTTCGAGCGCGCGCTGCACGTCGGTCGCGAGATCCGCCGCACCACACGGCTCGGCGACGTGCGCCGCTCCGTCGGGTCGCTCGCGGTCGACGCCGCGGTGCAGGCGCTCGACGATCCCGCGTCAGCGACCGTGCTCGTCATCGGCGCGGGCGAGATGGGGAAGCTCGCGGTCCGCGCCCTGTCGCACCGCGTCTCAGGCGTGCTCGTCGCCAACCGCGACCGCGCGCGCGCCGAGATGGTCGCGGCGATGAGCGGCGCGGCGGCGCTTGCTCTCGACGACATTCCCGCCGCGCTCGCGCGCGCCGACGCCGTCGTCTCCGCCGCTGACACGCGCGGCACGCTCCTCACGCGTTCGCTGCTGTCGTCGCGCCTGCGCGACCGCACGCTCGTGATCGTCGATATCGCCGTGCCGCGCAGCGTCGCGGAAGACGCGCGCGGGCTCGCCGGCCTTCGCTACCGCAGCGTCGACGACCTCACCGACGAGACGGCTGTGGTACCCGCGCATGAGGTCGCACTCGCTGCGGAGCGCTGCTCGCGCGAGGCACTGGTGTTCGTGCGCGAGTGGCGTGAACGCGCCGCCGCCGAGGCCATCCGCGACGTGCGCGCCAGCGCCGAATCCCTGCGCCGAGCGCAGCTCGAGCGCGCGCTGCGCCGCCTCGGGCATCTGGGCGAGCGGGACCGCCGTATCGTCGAGGCGCTCTCGACCGGTCTGACGAACGCGATCCTGCACGCGCCGACCGTCGCGCTTCGCGAAGAGCCCTCGCGAAGCGAGAGTGCCCGCGAGCTCTTCGGCATCGGACGCAAGCCGTGATCACGATCGGTACCCGCGGAAGCGCGCTCGCTCTCGCACAGACGCGCCTGATCGCGGAGCGCCTGGGTCCCGATGTCGCACTGCGCGTGCTCCGCACCGCCGGCGATCTCTCCGACCGTCCGATCCGCGAGCTTGGCGACGGCGTGTTCGTCACCGCGATCGAGGAGGCGCTGCGAGCAGGTGAGATCGACGTCGCGGTCCATTCGCTGAAGGACCTGCCCACGGAGGAGCCGACGGATCTCGTCATTGCCGCGATCCCGGTGCGCGAGGATCCGCGCGACGTCCTCATCACGCGCTCTCGCGACGGCCTCGCCGGTCTGCCGCGCGGCGCCGTGGTGGGCACCTCGAGCCCGCGGCGGGCCGCGTTCCTCCGCGCGCTGCGTGCGGACGCGACGTGCCGCGAGATCCGGGGCAACGTCGACACGCGGCTGCGCAAGGTCCGGGACGGCGAGTACGACGCGGTCGTCGTCGCGGCCGCGGGTCTGCGCAGGCTGGGCATCGCGTTCGACGAGCGCGAGGCGCTCGCCATCGAGCTCTGCCCACCCGCGCCGGGCCAGGGCGCGCTGGCGGTGCAGATCCGCGCGCATGACGATCGGCTTGCGGCGAGGCTTGCCGCGCTCGACGACCGCGCGACCCGCCTCGCGGTCACGGCCGAGCGCGCATTGCTGCGCGCGATGGGCGCGTCCTGCGAGATCCCGCTCGGGGCCATCGGTCGATACGCGAACGGCTTGGTCGAGCTTGACGCCGCACTTGTGACGCCCAGCGGCGTGCGACGTGCCTCCGAGCGCGGCGCGGATCCGCTCGCAGTCGCGCGGCGCGCGGCGGATGCGCTGGGGGCCACCGCCCATGTATGAGCGGCTGGCCGGAAAGACCGTGGTGCTCACGCGCGAGCCGCCGGACAACGCCGAGCTCGCTGCGCGGTTGCGGGACCTTGCGGTGCAGATCGTCGCGCTCCCGTGCGTTCGCACCGAGCCGAACGACGACACGAGCGCGCTCGCCGACGCGCTGGCCGAGCTGCGCGAGGACGACTGCGTCGTCGTGACGAGTCGCCACGGCGCGGACGCCGTCGCGCGCTGCGGCCCGACGCGCGCGGCCGTCGCGGCGATCGGTGACGCGACCGCGGAGCGGCTTCGCGCGCACGGACTCCGCGTCGCGTTCCAGCCGAGCGTGCCGAGCGGAACGGCCCTCGCGCGCGAGCTACCGCTCGGAGCGGGCGTCGTGCTCCTCGCGCGATCGGACCGCGCGCTGCGGGATCTCCCCGCCATCCTGCGCGAGCGCGGCTTCATCGTTCGCGAGGTCGTCGCGTATCGCACGATCGCCGAGGCGCAGGGCGATGTCGCCGGAGTGCGCGCCCTGCTCGCATCGCCCCGCGGAAGCGTGGCCGTGCTGTTCCACTCGCCGAGCGCGGTCACGGGCATGCTCGGCGCGATCGAGGCGCCGCTCGTCGCCCGCGCATCCATTCACGTCACCGGCCGCGCCACGCTGCGCGCTGTGCGCGATGCGCTCGGCGTCGACGCGGATGTCGAGCTGATGGAAGAGGAGGCCAGACATGTCGCTCACCGCTGAGCGCGCCGCGCTCACCTATCGACGTCACCACCGCCTGCGGCGCACGCCGGCGCTGCGCCGGCTCGTCGCCGAGACACGGCTCGCGCCCGCGGCGCTCGTCCTTCCGGTGTTCGTGGATGCGCGCATCGACGCGCCTTCGCCCATCGCCTCGCTCCCGGGTCACTCGCGCTGGCCGGTCGCCCGCGTCGCCGAGGTCGGCGAGCGTGCGGCGCGCGCGGAGGAGTCGGAGGGCGGCTGGCACGGGTCCGAGCGGGTCGGCCGCGGTCTCGCCGCGGTCGTCCTTCTCCTGTGGCAGGCCGAACAACAGCAGACCGCCGATCCCCGCGCGCGCCGCGCGCTCGCCGACCTCGGCGACGCGGGCGACCGGCCAGCGCGAGTGACCCGGGAGCGAGGCAATGGGCGCAGGCGCGTCGATG
>JANNUM010000465.1:0-5311 GCA_031395235.1 Chloroflexota bacterium | reverse complement strand
CGCGTCATGGCGGAGATCCTCGACTACCTGCGGCGGGAGCGATGATCCGGGCTAGGCGCGAACGACGCGCACAGAGACTGGCTCGCTGACACCCTTCAAGATCAACACGCGCTGCTCGGACACGAGATCGAGGCCGGCGGAGCGGAACGCGACCTCGGAACAGACGGCCTCGCCTGCCGCCGCCTCGGAGGCGAGACGCGCGGCGACGTTCATGTCCTCGCCGAGGGCGGTCATCTCGAGCAACCCACCAGGCCGACCGACGGTCCCGACGAACGCGGTGCCGGTGTGCACGCCGACGCCGACGGGCAGCCACGCGGTGCGCTCGCCGACGTTGCCCGTGATCCGCAGCACCTCGAGCGCCGTCTCGAGCGCACGCTTGGCGTGGTCGCGACCCGCATAGCCGGGCACGAAGTAACCGACGATCTGATCGCCCATGAAGCGTTCGACGAGCGCACCTCCGCGGACGAGCGCGTCGACTCCCTCGCTGTAGAACCGGTCCATCACGTCGTGTATCCCGGCTGCGCCAAGCCTCTCCGCCATGGGTGTCGAGCCGCGAACATCGGCGAAGAGAGCGGTGAGCTCGACCTTGGCGCCCCCCTTGTTCTGCATCAGCTGCCCGATGCAGAAGTTGCAGTAGCGAGGATTCTTAGCGAAAGGCGCCCGCCCGGTGGCGCGGAGGATGGGAGCGAACGGGCCCTTGAAAGGTGATGCGCACAGCTCGCAGCGGGGCGCACTTGGCAGGCGGGAGAATGCCGAATGGCCGAAACGCATGAAGCGATTCGTCCCCATGAGCATCGAACGCCAGATCGCTTCGTTACCTCTGTCGGCGTCGTCAGGCATCCGCGATCACCGGCGAGTCACACAGCCACACATCGGTCAGCTCGCCGCAAGCGCTCCGTCCAGGTCCGCGACGATGTCGTCGGCGTCTTCGATCCCCACCGAAAAACGCAGCGTCCCCTCGTTGATGCCGAGCCGCGCCCGCTCCTCCGGCGCGACGCGGCGGTGCGAGGAGATCGCCGGGTAGAGCACCTCGCTGAAAAGGTCGCCCAGGGTCGTCGCGGAGGCGGCGAGCTGGAGCGCATCGAGGAAGCGGAAGGCGGCAGGTTTCGTCGCGTCCTTGAGGTCGAACGTCACTACCCCGCCGAACAGGCCGCCGAACTGGCGCCTCGCGAGCTCGTGCTGTGGGTGGTCCGGCAGGCCGGGATAGCGGACGCGCGCGATCTTCGCGTGTTGGCTGAGATGCCGCGCGACGCGCAGCGCGCTCTCGCACTGCCGGCGCACGCGCAGCTCGAGCGTGCGCATGCCGCGGATACAGAGCCACGCCTCGTGCGGCGGCAGGTACTCGCCGTCGAGGATGGTGCGGTCACGCATCGCCTTCGCGACCTCCGCGCTGCCCGCGACGCTGCCGGCCATGACGTCACCGTGGCCGTTCACGTACTTCGTGAGCGACTGGATCACCACGTCGGCGCCGAGCGCCGCGGGCCGGAGCAGCACCGGTGACGCGAACGTCGCATCGACGGCGAGCGTCGCGCCGTTCGCGTGGGCGAGCTTCGCGAGCGCGGAGATGTCGGTGATGCGCAGCAGTGGGTTCGCCATCGCCTCGGTGTACAGGAGCGTCGTCGGCGACTCGCGGAGCGCCGCCTCGACCTTCCGGTGGTCGGTCGCGTCGACGAAGACGATCTTCGCGCCGCGCTCGCGGATCCAGCGCTCGAACAGAGCGCGGACCTGCCCGTAGATGTCCTCTTGAGCGACGATGCGGCCGCCGCTCGCGACCGCGCAGGCATCGACGAAGGCGGCGATCGCCGCCATGCCCGATACGAAACACGTCGCCGCGGCGGTGCCTTCGAGCTCCGCGAGCGCCAGTTCGAGCGCGGCGGTGGTCGGAGTGCCATAGCGCCCGTAGACATAGCCCGAGCGTTCGTTACCGAAGACCTCGTCCTGCGCCGCCGCCGAGCGTTAATCGAACGCGACGCTTTGCACGAGCGGCGGCGCGACCGGAACGCCTTCGCCGGCAGGCAGAGCGCGCGCTGACCGCACCACGCGCGTGCCGATCCGGACTTCCTTCCCCATCGTCCGCGAGTTTAGGTCTGCGGGCTAGCGGCCGACCCCTTCTTCGATGCGCTCTTCCAGGGCCGGTCGCTCGACCGGACGCGGCTGCTCGGCGTCCATCGCTTTTGCCCGCTCGATGAGGTCCGCGACCTTCTGTCCGCCCTTACGGCCGATCCGCTCGAAGTGAGCCGGGCCGTACTTCGCCGTTACGGCCTTGCCGCCCTTCTTGCCGATCCGGCCGAAGAACTCGGGGCCGTACTTCAGCGCGGTGCTCGAGCCGCCCTTCTTGCCGATCCTCTCGTAGAACTCGGGACCGTACTTTTCACTGACGAGGCGACCGCCCATACGGCCCGCCTCGGCCACCGTCATGCCACCACCAGTTTTGCTCGCCATGGCGTGCTCCTTTCAGTAGCGGCCAAGGTGACGGGCAGGATGGATGCCGTACGCCTGTCGGCCATGCCGACAACTGGTAACAACTGAGCAACGATTGGTGTCTCAAGCCGCGCCGATGTCGACCTCGATCGGATCTTCCCGAACGAACGCCAGGACGATCGCGGACGACAGGAGCGCGGCAGCCATGCAGAAGACGCCGATCGCGCCGAAGCCGATCGTGTCGACGAAGATGCCACCGATCGCGGCGCCGGCGACGATCGAGAGCGACGCCGTCGCCGACGAGAACGCGAACAGCGTCCCGCGCGCCTCGGGCACCTGCTCCGTGAGCAGCGACATATTCGTCGCGAACCGTGCGCCGATCACCGCGGAGAGCACAAGGTTCATCGCGGCCGCCGCCAGCAGCGGCGGCGGAGCGTTCGTCAACGCGAGGAGGATCACTCCCGAAGCGACGATCGTTCCCGCGACGACGCGCCGGTGTCCGATGCGATCGCCGATGCGACCTCCGATCTGGCTCCCGATGAGCACGCCCAGACCGAGCGTGAGCGAGTACGTCGCCGCGGTGCCTTCGCTGAGGCCGTAGGTCTGCTGGAAGAAGACGACCAGGTAGGTCATCCACGTGAACCAATACAGCGATCCGAGAAAGCTCGAGATGACCGCGGCAACGGCGGAGGGATTGCGGAGGATCAGGCGATACATCGCCCAGATCCGATTCTCGTTGATGTTGCTCGTGGTCGGCCGGAGGAACGCCGCGAGGCCGACGCCGGCCACGATCGCGATCACACCGACGAGCCCCACCGACACTCGCCAGCTGGTCGCCTCGGCCACCACGCCGGCCACGGGCACGCCGATGACGCTGGCCATCGTGTTGAAGCCGATCACCGTCGCCATCGCGCCGCCGCGCTCCCGATACGGGAACAGGTCGCCGATGAGGGCGTTCGCGTTCGGGAAGATCAGCGAGCCGCCGATGCCCGCGATCGCGCGCGCCGCCATCAGCATCTCGAAGCTCGGCGCGAGCGCCGACAGGATCGTGAAAACGCCCATGATCAGCGCTCCGGCCACCAGGAAACGCTTCCGGCCGAAACGGTCGGAGTACGGCCCGACCAGGAGACCGGTGACGACGCCCGGGCCACCGTAGGCCGCTGCCACCAGTCCGGCCGTTCCCGTGCTGACGCCGAACTCGTCGGAGAGCTGCGTGAGGACGGGAGCCATGACGAGCATCGCGTAGAGCGACGCGAAGGTGAGCGCTCCGACGATGCTGAGGACGACGCGCTTTTCGCCGCTGCTCAATCCAGGGGCTTGCCCGCGAATGCGTGCAGGAACCGGCCGAACGCGCGGATGTGATCCACGTAGTCGGCGATCGCGATGTTCTCGTTCGGCGCGTGGTTCGCGGACGACGCGTTGCCCGATCCGAAGCCGACGACCGGGATCCCGAGCTGATCGCAGACCTGCGCCATCGGCCCGCTGCCGACCATCAGCGGATACACGACGGGGTCCGTCCCATATGTGGCGCGGCACGCCGCGACCGCGGCGCGCGCGGCCGCCGAATCCGCCGGCCATCGCGAGGGACGCTCGCCGTGCATCGCGACGACCTCTATGTCGCCGAAGCCGCGGCGACCCAGATGCGCGCGCAGAAGGCGCTCGACCAGCTCCGGCGTGAGGTCGGGTACAAGGCGGAAGTCGAGCTTCGCGCTCGCGACGGCGGGCAGCACCGTCTTGGAGCCCGGGCCCGAGTAGCCGGAGGTCAGGCCGCAGATCGTGCAGGTCGGCTCGAAGAAGTGCTTGACCTTCAGTGGCGTTCCGGTGAGTCCGCGGATGAAGCGCGGCACGTCGTGGATCCGCTTCGTGGCCTCCTCGTCGTACGGCATCGCCTGGAGCATCCGGATCTCGTCCGCCGTCGGCTTGCGCACCGCGTCCATGAGGCCGTCGATGACGATCTCGTCCTTGTCGTTCTTCAGCGTGGCCAGCGCCCACACCAGGCGCCACGCGGCGTTGGGGATGATCGTCGCCACCGACGAATGCGCGTCCTGCTTCGCGCCACGCACGCGCAGCTCGAAGTAGGCGATGCCCTTGAGGCCGAGCGAGACCGTCGGCCGTCCCGCGGCGTCCTTGTATCCGGCCTCCCAGATGCAGCCATCGGCGTGCAACCGGTCCGCGTTCTGCCGCACGAACTCAGCGAGGTGCTCCGAGCCGATCTCCTCCTCGCCCTCGTAGAGGACGCGAACGCGCAGCGGCAGCTCGCCGATTGTCGCGCGGTACGCCTCGATGGCCTGGAGGCGCGCCATGAGGTTGCCCTTGTTGTCGGACACGCCACGCGCGTACAGATGCCCGTCGCGCTCGGTCGGCTCAAACGGCGGCGTCTTCCACTCGTCGAGCGGGTCCGGTGGCTGCACGTCGTAGTGGTCGTAGACCAGGAGCGTCTTCTCGCCGCGACCGGTCTCGCCGACGATCGTCGGCGGCCCGCCGTCAACACGCAGGCTCTCCGCAGCGACACCGGCGCGTCGTGTGCGCTCGAGGACCGCGCGCGCGGTCTCGTCGATCGCGCGCTTCTGCGCGGAGACGGTGGGCAGGCGCACGAGATCCTTCAGCTCCTCGATGTATTCCCGCTCGCGGGCGCGCACGAAGGCATCGAAGGCGTCGAAAGAGGTCAAGCGGCTAGGCTAAACCGCCGTGACGGGCGACGCCGTGCGCGTCTTGCTCCGACCGAGATCGCAGCGCGGCGAGTACGGCGTGATCTCGATCCAGCGCTTCTCGCAGAGGTAGTGGATGAGGCCGTCGGCGTCCTCGATCGTCTCGCGCCGGTAGACCTTCGCTCGGGGGACCATGAAGACGCAGTCGCCACAGTTGAGCGGCAGGGCCGGACGCGGCCGGC
>JANNUM010000408.1:0-6977 GCA_031395235.1 Chloroflexota bacterium | reverse complement strand
GAACTATCCCGGCCCTGCGCTGCGCGCGGAACGCGACCGCACCGAGCAGCGCCTCCTCGCTGGCCTGCGGAAGCACGCCGGAGCGATCCTCGGCTCGAGGTCACATACGCATTCCAGGCAACCGAGGCAGCAGCCCGCTCTGCATCAGCGGCTTCAGCTGTTTCATCTGCTTCTGCATCTCGGCGAACTGTTTCAGCAGCTGGTTCACGTCCGAGACCTTCGTTCCCGAGCCCGCTGCGATGCGCTTGCGCCGCGACCCGTTGATCAGCGTCGGCTCGACCCGCTCCGCTTTTGTCATCGACGAGATGATGGCTTCGATCCGCCTGAGCTCGGCCTCGGCCTCCGGGCCCTCGGGCAGCTGCTTCGCAAGTCCACCCATACCCGGGATCATCTTCAAAAGATCCCCGAGCGGGCCCATCTTCTTCAGCTGCTGGAGCTGCGTGTAGAAGTCGTCGAATGTGAAACGCGCCTCCATGATCTTTTCCGCCTGCTCCTCGGCGGTCTTGCGATCGACGGTCTCCTGCGCGCGCTCGACGAGCGTGAGGATGTCTCCCATCCCGAGGATGCGCTGCGCGAGACGGTCAGGATGGAAGATCTCGAGCGCATCGAGCTTCTCCCCGACACCAAGGAACTTCACCGGCACACCGGTCGCGGCGCGGATCGACAGGCTCGCGCCGCCACGCGCATCGCTGTCGACCTTTGTCAGCACGAGACCGCTCACCGGTAGGCGTGCCTTGAACGCGGTCGCCGCCAGGGCCGCGTCCTGCCCGGTCATCGCGTCGACGACGAGCAGGACCTCATGCGGCTTGGCGATCGCGACGATCGACTCGACCTCGCGCATCATCTCGTCGTCGATGTGCAGCCGGCCGGCGCTGTCGACGATCACCGTGTCGGCCCCGTCGCGCTGAGCGGTGGCGACCGCGGCGGCCACATCCTCCGCGACGCGCCCGGCCTCGACCGCGATCACCGAGATGCCCAGCTGCTTTCCGAGCGTACGCAACTGCTCGATCGCGGCGGGTCGGTGCACGTCGGCGGCGACGAGCAGCGGTCGGCGGCCCTGCTTGCGCAGCACGTTCGCGAGCTTCGCGGCCGTCGTCGTCTTCCCGGATCCCTGGAGCCCGACGAGAAGCAACACCGTTGGTGGACGCTCGGCGCGCGCGAGCGGGACGGCCTCGCCGCCGAGCATCTCGACCAGCGCGTGGTGCACGATCTTCACGACCTGCTGCGCGCCGGTGATCGACTCCAGGACCTTCTCGCCCAGCGCCCGCTCGCGCACCGTCGCGACGAGCTGGCGGACGACCTTGAAGTTCACGTCGGCCTCGAGCAGCGCGACCCGTACATCACGCAGCGCTTCCTCGAGATCGGACTCGCTGACGCGCGCGCGGCCCCGCAGGCGCTCGAATGTCGTGTTCAGCTTGTCGGAGAGCTGCTCGAACATCAGCGCGGCGGGTTCGGCTGCCTCAGCGTGTCATCCGCCGTCATGCCTGTGCCCGCACCGAACCACTGAGCAGCGTCTTAAGCTCGTCCGCCGCGACCTCGGGCCCGTAAAGACGACCCTGCACGATCTCGCAGCCGAACTGCACGAGCAGGTCTTCCTGATCCTTCGTCTCGACGCTGTCGGCGACGACACGCGCGCCTGTCAGGCGCGCCGCTTCGACGATCGCCTGGATCGCCTCGAGGCTCTCGGTGCCGAGGACGGTCAGGTCGCGCGCGAGCGGGTAGCCGATCTTCAGGGTGTCGAAGCCGGAGGCCGCGTCGGCGATCGCCGGGTCTCCGAACTCTTCGGACGCGATCCGCACGCCGAGCGCTCGGATCCGCTGCACCGGCTCGGCGAGCAACGGGTCGCGCACGCTGCCGCGCGGGCATTCGATCTCCACGTCACTCGGAGGGATGCCGCTCGACGCGATGGCGTCGCGGATCATCTCCACCACATCCGGCTGCTGCAGCGTGTGGGTCCAGAGGTTCGCCGCGATGAGCGGGATGTCGACGCCTTCCTTGCGCCACGCCACCATCTGCGCGGCGATCGCGCGCAGCACCCAGCGATCGAACTCGACGTGCAGCGAGCCCTGGTCGAGGAGCGGCACGATGTCGCTCGGGCCGATCATCCCGTGTGCTGGATGCGGCCAGCGCGCGAACGCCTCGATGCCGACCACCTTGCCCGTCGGGACGTGCACCTGCGGCTGGAACTGCAGCGAGAGCGCGCCTTCGTCGAGCGCGTGCTTCAGCTCATCGGGGCGGAGTCGAATGATCGCCATGGAGCGCTAAGGCTAAGGCGCGCGCGGCAGCAGCGCCTCCACGAAGGCGCGAGGGTCCATCGGCACGAGGTCCTCCGCCTTCTCTCCGACACCGAGGAACTTCACCGGGAGCCCGAGCTCGTGCACGATCGCGAAGACCGCACCGCCCTTCGCGGTCCCGTCCAGCTTCGTCACGACGAGCCCCGTGACGCCTGCGTCCTTCGTGAACTGGCGGGCTTGCTGGATCGCGTTCTGGCCTGCGGTGCCATCGAGGACCAGGAGCACCTCATCCGGCGCGCCGTCGCGCGCTCGTCCCGCGACGCGCACGATCTTGCCGAGCTCCTCCATCAGGTGACCTTTGGTGTGCAGTCGTCCCGCGGTATCCGCGATGACGATGCTGTGCCCACGCGCAGCGGCCGCGCTGATCGCGTCGAAGACCACCGCGGCGGGATCGCCGTCGGGCCGCCCCGACACGATGGGCACATCGATGCGCGACGCCCACGTCTCGAGCTGCAGGATCGCTGCGGCGCGGAACGTGTCGGCCGCGGCGAGAAGCGGGGTCTCGCCCGCGTCCTTCAGCCGCTTCGCGAGCTTCGCGGCGGTCGTCGTCTTACCGCTGCCGTTGACGCCTACGACGAGCACCACGCGGGGCCGTCGCTCGGAGCCACGCAGCGTGTTGTCCTTACCCGACAGCTCGGCGACGAGCACTTCGCGCACGGCGTCGAGCGCCTTCGGGACGGTCTTCAGCTCCCCGGTCGTCGCGAGGTCGCGGACCTGCGCCATGAGCGGATCGACGAGCGAGACCGAGAGGTCCGCGCGCAGGAGCCCTTCCTCGAGCTCATCGAGGAGCTCAGGTGTGAGCGGCTCCTCCTGCTTCCGGCCGAAGAGGCGAGCGAGGAAGCCGCCTCGCGTCTTCGCGAGGCCCTGCTCGAGGCTCACGCCTGACTAGCCCGCGCGCTCGCGCTGCTCGTCCAGCTCCGAGAGCTTCAGCGAGATCACCTTCGATACGCCACCGTCGTCCATCGACACCCCGTAGAGCATGTCGGCGGCCTCGATCGTCCCGCGGTTGTGCGTGATCACGACGAACTGCGTACGGTCGGTGAGCTCGCGCAGCGCCTGTGTGAAGCGACCGACGTTCCGCTCGTCGAGCGCCGCGTCGACCTCGTCGAGGACGCAGAACGGCGCCGGCTTCACGCGCAGGATCGCGAGCAGCAGCGCGGTCGCGGTGAGGGCGCGCTCGCCGCCGGACAGCTGCGCCAGGCTGCCGATGCGCTTCCCCGGCGGACGCGCGTAGATCTCGATGCCCGGATCCTCGGGGTCGTCCGAGGTGCGGAGCGACGCCTGCCCGCCATTGAAGAGACGCTGGAAGAAGAGGCCGAACTCACGGTCGACCGCCATCAGCGTCGTGCTGAATTGCTCGGCGATCGTCGCGGCGAGGTCGTCGGCCAGCGCGCGCAGGTCGGTCATCGCCCTCTCGAGATCGGCGCGCTGTGTGGAAAGGAACTCGTAGCGGTGACCGATGTCAGCAAGCTCCGTCGCCGCGAGCGGGTTCACCGGCTCGAGCGTGATGAGGCGACGGCGCAGGCGCTGGAGTGCCGCGAGCGTGCTCCCCCTTTCCTTCTCATCAGCGTCGTCGTCGATCGCGATCGACTCGGGATCCGGCAGCGGCTCGTCGTCGGGGAGGCCAAGCTCGGCGCGGACCTGCTCCTCGAGCAGACGCATCGCACCCGCCGCGCGCTCCTCCTCGACGGCCAGCTTGCCGCGCTCGCCACGGAGCTCGGCCAGGCGCTCGCGGGCTTTCGCGAGACGCTGCTCCGACTCGCGGCGCGATCCTTCGGCGGCGAGGGCGCGCTGCCGGGCGAGCTCCGCCGAACGCTCCGCCTCGCGCGCGTCGGCCGCCGCCTTGCCGAGATCGCCCTGAGCGGAGTCGAGCCGCGTTCGCCCGTCTCGTTCCTGCGACGCGAGAGCGCGCAGGCGTTCCTCGTCCGCCGCGATGCGGCGGTCCGCGGCTCCGACCTGTTCATCGAGCGTGTCACGCAGACGCACCAGCGAGCCGCGCCGCTCTTCGCTGGTCGCCGCGTCCAGGCGCGCGGCTTCGGCGCGCTGCGTCGCAGCCCCATGCGCATCGGACGCGGACTGCTCGCCGCGGTCGGCCTCCGCGAACACGGCTCCGGCCTGCGCCCGGACCCTCGCGGCGTCCGCGCGCTCCGCCGCGAGCTTGTCGCGGCGCTCGAGGATCTCGCGCCGCTCCCGCTCGATCGATGTCGCGCGCGCATCCGCGACGCGTACGAGGTCGCGCACATCGGCGTCGGTCGAGGCGAGCTCGTCCACCGCGCGCTCCGCGTCGCCGCGCGATCGCTGCGCCACGTCAAGGTGCTCGTCGAGCTCCGCGGTGCGCGTCTCCGCGGTCGCGCGCTCCTGCTGGACCTGTGTGAGACCGCGCTCCGCGCCGCCGAGCTCCTCGCGTAGGCGTGAGGCCATCCCGCGCAGCTGGGCTCGCGCTTCCTGCTCGGCCTTGCGGCGCGGATCCGCGAAGCGCACCAGGCCCGGGAGCACGAGCAGGCCGCTCGGCGCAACGACCACACCCGCGCGGAGCGTCGCCGCCGCCGCGATGGCCGCGGCGTCGTCTTCGGCGATGAAGATCGCGACATCCGCCGCGAGGCGACGGCAGCCACGCGGCGCATCACCGGCCGACTTCGTGGACGTCATGGCGATGTCGCCGAGCGCGGATGTGACGGCTTCCGGAACGGTCAGGCGCTCGTGCAGCCAGGCGAAACCGCTTGGCAGTTTCGGCCGTGCGACACCGGCATCGCGCGCGGCGAGCTCGCCCTCGGCACGTTCCGCCGCCTCGCGCAGCGCGGTCGTCTGGCCACGGAGCAGCGCGAGATCGCCGTCGATGCGCTGCAGCTCGTTACGTGACGCGGCCGCACGTGCCGCCGCGGACTCGACCGAGCGAGCAGCGGCGGCGACCATCTCGCGCGACTTGTCGAGATCGACCGCGATGCGCCCCCGCTCACGTTCTCGCTGTGCGCGCTCGGTCGCGAGCTGCGACGTGACGGCCGCGAGCTCCCCGTCGCGCGCGAGGAGCGAGCGCTCCTCGTGGGCCAGGCGTATCTCGTCGCTCTCGCGCAGCAGGTGCGCGCGTTCCGCCTCGACGCGTGCGGCGCGCGCCTCCGCGAGAGCGATGCGCGTGCCCGACGCCTCGACCTCGGCGCTGCGCGCGGCGTCGGCCGAGTCGCGCGCGCGCCGTGCAGCGGTCGCGGCTTCATCGTCGACCTTCTGCCGCTGCTCCCGCAGCGACGCGAGCTGCGCCGGCAGCGCCGCGAGCGATGCGCGTGTGCGGTCGCGCTCGGCCGCGATCGCGTCGAGGCTCGCCTGCAGCGCGGCGACACGCTCGCGTATGCGCGCTTCCGCGCTCACTGCGTCGGCAGCCGCGATGCGCCGCCGCTCTTCTTCCTCTCGCGCCTTTTGCAGCTCCTCGTCGCTGCCCGCCGTGACCGTCTCGCCCTCGGTGACGAAGTCGACGAGACGCAGGGTCTCCCGGTCCACGCCGACGATCTTTGCCGCCAGGTCGGCGCGCGTCGTCGCGGTGGTACCGAACGACGCCCGATACCAGCGCAGCGCGCGGCGCCGCAGCTCCGCACGGACCTGCTCGTACTCGCTCCACTTCGCGACCTGCTCGCGGAGCAGCTCAACGCGTGGACCGATCTCGCGCAGGATGTCGACGACGCGCACGAGCTCGGCATCGGCCAGTTTCAAGCGGCCTAACGCCTCCTCTCGACGCATCTGGAGGCGTCGCGTGCCGGCCGCATCTTCGATCACAGCGCGTCTGTCACTAGGTCGGAGTGCGAGGATTTGGTCTGTTAGTCCTTGTCCAATGACGACAAACGGATTGTCTGCGAGGTTCGCGCCCGCGAGCAGGTCTTGAAGGTCCCTGAGCCGAACGCGCGCGCGGTTGACTAGATATTCCGCATCCCCATCCTTGAACAGGCGCCGTCCGACCTCAACCTCCGTGTAGTCGATCGGAAGTCGTCGCGACGAGTTGTCGAGTTGCAACAACACCTCGGCCATCCCGAGGCTCTTGCGCGTTTCCGATCCGCCGAAGATCAGTTCGTCGTTACGTTTTGCACGCATCGTGCGCGCGTTGTTCTCACCCAGCGCCCAACGAATTGCATCTACAAGGTTGGTCTTACCCGAACCGTTGGGCCCGATGATCGCCGTGATGCCGGGCGCGAATTCGAGATGCGTCTTGTGTACGAACGATTTGAAACCCGTCATCGTGAGCGTCTTGAGCACCGCGTTCGGCGCCCCTTGACCCCCGTCGATCACCTTCAGCTCGTCGCTCACTTCGTCACCAGCTCGAGCAGCTTCGCCGCAGCCGCCTCCTGCGCTTCACGCTTCGACGTGCCCGTTCCACGCGCGACGTTGCCGCCGACCTCGACCTCGACTTCGAAGCCGCGGTGGTGCTCCGGACCGCTGACCTCGAGCATCCGATACGCGGGCAACGACAGCTTCTCGCCCTGCGCCCACTCCTGCAGCAGCTGCTTCGCGGACTTCATCGGCGCGTGCGCGATGTCGTCGAGCACGTCGCCCATCGTCTCGATAACGAGCTCTTTCGCTCGCGCGAATCCCGACTCGTTGTACACGGCCCCGATGAACGATTCGTAGAGGCTCGCGGCGAGGCCCATGCGCGTGCGACCGCCGGTGTCCTCTTCGCCGCGACCGAGTCGCGCGCGCTCCGGC
>JANNUM010000368.1:0-2394 GCA_031395235.1 Chloroflexota bacterium | reverse complement strand
CCGGCGACCTCGCGACGGCACGCGATGCGCTCGCCCGCGCGGGTGTGACATCACAGTCGGCCGAGGCGGAGAACGGCTATGCGGCGCTCCGGTTCGACGCCGACGAGCCGGGCACGACGAATCCGGTGGTGTTGCGCGCGCTGCTCGATCGCGGCCTTCACGTCATCACGCTCGTGCGCGAGGAGCGCTCGCTCGAGGACGCGTACTTCTCGATCGTCGCCGAGGCCGGTGAGCGCATTGGGTAAGGCGGCACTCATCGCGTGGCGCGAGATCCGTTGGGAGATCTTCGGCGACCGCGGTGCGATCGTGCGCACCGGCTTCTTCGCGCTTCTGCCGATCCTCTTCGTGATGAGCGGTCGTGGAGGGGGCGGCCCGAACGACCTCGCGATCCTCGTGCTGGCGCTGCAGAGCACGCTCATCCCAGCGTTATCCGGCGTCGCGCTCATCGCGTCGACCTTCACGCAGGAGAAGGAGAACGGGACGCTGGTGCCGCTGCTCGCGTCCCCGGTGCGAGACATGGACATCGTGGTCGGCAAGCTGCTCGGCATGGTCGCACCGGTGATGCTCATCTGCGCCGGCAGCCTCGGCGTGTTCTACGTGCTCGGATCGTTCGTCTACGGGCCGGCACGGGTCCAGCACGCCCTCCCCCCGGGCACCCTGTTCGCGCTCCTCACGGTCGCATTCCTGTATCTGATCACCGCGGGCAGCTGGGTGCTGATCATCGCCGCGATCGTGCGCACCACCCGCGCCGGCCAGCAGATCTCGGGACTCATGATCGGCCTCTCCGCCGCCATCTTCGCGGTCCTTGGCATCGCCGCGTCGCGCATCGCGGACGGCTGGGCGCTCGTCGGCCTCGGTCTTGCGCTCGTCGCCGCCGACGTCGTCGCGCTCGAGATCGCGAGGCGGGTGTGGCAACGCGGCGAGGTCATCGCACGGCTTTGACATTGACGGCGGCGGGCGCGGCCAGTAGCGTTCGCGTCCTCATGACGCGCAGCGTGTTCTTCGTCATCGTTATCGAGCTCCCCAAGGGAGCCGGCGGAGGAGGCGCGCTCAGCTAGCGAAGCGGTCAAGAGTGAGCGGAACGAAGCCTCCCGAAGTCGGGAGGCTTTCTTGTTTTTTGAGGAGGAAGCGGATGGCCAGCGGGGTTCACGAACGGCTCAAGGAAACGGCGGCGCTCGGAACGGAGATCCCGGAGACGGGCTGGGCCTACCAGGACGGCGTCTTCAAGCGATTGGCCGACGCGCACGTCAGCCTCGCGACGCACGCGCTGAACTACGGCACCGGCGTCTTCGAGGGCATCCGCGCCTACTGGAACGCGGGCCAGGAGCAGCTCTACGTGTTCCGGCTCCGCGAGCATTTCGATCGGATGCGCGGCAACTGCCGCCTGCTGCGCATCGAGCTACCCGGCGACAGCACGATGCTCGCCGACGTCACGCTCGAGCTCCTACGCCGCAACGAGTTCCGCACCGATGTGTACATCCGTCCGCTCGCCTACAAGGCCGCGCGCTCGATCAAGGTCGCGCTCCACGACCTTCGCAGCGGCTTCGGCATGTTCGCGTTCCCGATCGGCGCGTATCTGCCGACTTCCGGTCTCTCCGCGCGCACCGCGACGTGGCGGCGCACGTCCGATGACGCGATCCCGGCGCGCGGCAAGCTCACCGGTGCGTACATCAACACCGCGCTCGCGGTGGACGACGCGCACGACGCGGATGCCGACGAAGCGATCTTTCTCACGCGCGACGGCCACGTCTCCGAGGGCGGCAGCGCCAACCTGTTCATGGTGCGCGACGGGCAGATCATCACGCCCTCGGTCACGGACGACATCCTCGAGGGCATCACGCGCGACACCATCATGACGATCGCGCGGGAAGAGCTCGGCCTCACCGTGCAGGAGCGGGCCATCGATCGCACCGAGCTGTTCATCGCGGACGAGGTCTTCTTCTGCGGGACCGGAGCGCAGGTCGCGCCGTGCGTGAAGGTCGACGGTCGCGTCGTCGGTGACGGCGCGATCGGACCGATCGCTCGCCGCATCGGCGACGTGTACTTCGCCATCGCGCGCGGCGACGACCCGCGTCACGCGGAGTGGCGCACGGCGGTCAACCGCTGAGCGTCTCGTATCAGGGGCTGGCCGGGGCGTTCTCGGAGGCCGCGGCGGCGGCGCTGTTCCCCGATCAGGAGCTCCTGCCGCGCCGCACGTTCTCGGAGGTCTTCGCGGCGCTCGAGAACGCCGAGGTCGATGCCGCGGTCGTGCCCGTCGAGAACACGCACGCGGGCGCGGTGGCCGACGTGTACGACCTCCTGCGCAACCATCGCGGCATCCGCATCGTGGCCGAGGCCGTCGTGCGCGTGCGTCACTGCCTACTCGCCGTGGCGGGCGCGTCTCTCGCGGACATC
>JANNUM010000326.1:0-2984 GCA_031395235.1 Chloroflexota bacterium | reverse complement strand
CGCCTCAGACCGGACCCAACCGCAGCGACCTCGAAGCGCTGAAGGACGGCGCGGCGATGATGATCCAGGCCGGGAACCGCGTCGCGGCGATGGCGCTCCTCTGGTCCGCCGTCGCGATCGATCCGACCGATCTCGCCTCACACCGCCGTCTCGCCGCGACGCTCGCACATGGTGGCGACATCGACGGCGCGGCGGACGAGTACGCGCGCTACATCGAGTTCATGCTTCCGCTCGGCGAGGTCGGCCGCGCGACGCTCGAGCTCTCATACGGAGCGAGCATGCTCGGCGGTCACCGCGCGCTGCACGAAGCGGCCGAGAAGATCGTGACCGCGGTGCGCGCGATCGTGCCGCCGACCAACGCGGCGATCGCGCCGTCCGCTCCCGCCATGCGGCCCGCCGCTGCCGCGCTGCGGCCGCCCGCGCCAACGCACGTGCCGGCCGGCCCGGACATCACGGCGCCGCTTCGCGCGCCGCGCCTTCTGCCGAAAGTGCCTTTCCGTTTCTGCGTGCACGCCGACGGCGATCGTCACTGGATGCAGCTCGAGGGCGGCACCGCGGAGCTCGTGCCGGTCGCCGTCCGTGTCATCGATCTCGACGCGAACGTCATCGAAGCGCGCCTCTGCATTCCGCTCGTGGCTGGTGACAAGGGACATGCCCCGGCGGTCGACAAACAGGCGCCCGGCGTTGCGTGGGTGGTCGTCGGGATCCCGAACGACGTTGTCGCCGCGATCGACGCGGGCAAGCCTTCGCCGTACGGTTTCCAGGCGAAGGTCGGCGACGAATGGCTCTCGCTCGATCTCGTCGACACGGGCTGCCGGCTCGGCCGCACGCGCGCGAAGACCGCGGCCTCGTAACCACAGCCCGACCCGCGTAGCCTGACGGTCATGCGACGGCTACTTCGGGACGCCATGCCCCTGCGGCGCGGCGAATGGGGCCTTGCCCTGTTCCTCTACTTCCTGCTCACCGTCATGGTCGGAGCCGACTGGGTCGGAAAGCTCGGAGCCGACGCGCTCTTCGTGAAGCGCTACGGCGTCCAGAACGTCCCGTGGATGTACATCATCACGCCGATCGCGATGCTCGCGGTCTCGGCGCTGATCTTCTTTTTCATCGATCGCATGCGGCGCCGCACGATGCTCCTGGTCTACGTCGCGGCTGTCGCCCTGCTGTCGGTCGGGATCCAGTACGCGATCACCACCGGTGCCATCGGAAGCGTCGTCCAGCCGATCTCTTACGTGTTCGCGCACGGCGTCAAGGAGACCATCTACATCCTGTTCTGGGTCTACGCCGGCAATCTGTACGACGCCGAGCAGTCGAAGCGGCTGTTCCCCTTCTTCGCAGGGTCGGTACTCGTCGGGAAGATCCTCGGTGGCGTCATCGGCGCTGCGATCGCGCCGATCATCCACGCCGAGAACTTCATCGGGGCGCAGGCGGTCGGATTCTTCGTCTGCTTTCTCGCGCTCGTCGCGTATCGGGGACTGCCCGAGGGCCGTGCCGGCCACGTCGAGATCAAACATCGTCCGCAGGGCGTGCGCGCGACGATGAGCGAGTCAGCCGACGGTTACCGCGCCGTCACTTCGGATCCGCTGCTCCGCACCTTCGGCGTCGGGGTCTTTTTCTGGTACTTCCTCATGCAGTTCGCGAACTTCCTGTACCTGCTGGGTCTGGACCAATCGTCTGCCCAGTCGGCAACAGGGACCGACCGCGAGGACCTCTTCAGTCAGCTCTACGCCTCCGTATACACGAGCTCGTCGCTCGTCGCGCTCGCGATCCAGAGCTTCATCACCAGCGGACTCCTGCGGCGCATCGGCATTGCCTGGATGCTCTTCTTACTGCCACTGTGGTTCCTTGGGACATACGCGGCCGCGGCGTGGTGGAACCTGAATCTCGTCACCGGTGTGGCGCTGCAGCTCGGCGAGCGGATCTGGATACCGGCGATCCACCGCCCGGCCAGCGAGCTCGTGTACAGCCAGGTATCCGCGGCGATACGTCCGCGCGCCCGCGCGTTCCTCTCGGGTGGCGTGAACGCTTTCGGGAACATGGTCGCCGCCGTCTCGCTCATCCTTGGTCTGCGCTCTGTGGAGCTCGGCTTGTTCGGAATGAGAACGCTGCTCGGCATCGGGGCAAGCCTCTCGCTCGTCTACGTGTACAACGCCTGGCACACCCGCCGGCTGTTCGGCCGCCGGATCGCACAGAACCTGACGTCGCCCGACCCGGACCTGCGGCGCAACGCCGCCGACATGCTCTCATCGGAGAGCGGCGCGGTGCCCGGCGATGTCCTGCGCTCGCTCAACGGACGCATCCCGGCCGACGTCGAGCACGGCGTGCGCCTCGCACTGACGCGTAAAGGCATCCTCGCCGTAGCGGCGGACGTCACCGACTGACGGCGCGGCCCCCGCGCGCTCATCTGCTTGGCGCGCGCGCCCCGACGAACACGAAGCTGATCAACAGACCCACGACGCCGCAGAGCGTCGCCATCCCGGTGAGTGCGTGCACCGTCCAGCCGCTGCCGACCCGCAGGAACACCACGCCGAGATAGAGCGCGAGGTACACGACCGGCAGGGTGAACGCGAAGGCGTGGAGCTGGAGCGGCCGTGCGTCCGACGGTCGCAGGCGCCAGAGCAGCAGGTCGCCGATCGCACCGGCGACGATCGCGACGAGCGAGAAGGTGACCTGCACATCGAGCGGAGCGTGGCCGCGCATGAGGATCATCGCGATGCCGTTCAGACCGAGCAACACGGTCAGCGAACCGACCGGCAGCGAGCCACGACGCAGCGCGACGAGCGCCAGTCCGACGACCAGCGCGCTGAAGAGATACATACCGAGTAGTGACCGCACCAGCGTGGTCTCGTTCGGCCTCGCTCCAGTCCCGATCAACGCCGAATAGGGACCCGCGAACAGCGAGAAGAAGGTGAAGACGGATAGCAGTGCCGTGAGCGAGAGCACCGCGGGCAGCTGCGCCGCGAGTCCTCCCGACGCTCCACGAC
>JANNUM010000304.1:0-3453 GCA_031395235.1 Chloroflexota bacterium | reverse complement strand
CGAGGTGGCGATCCGCGGCACCGCACCACCGGACAACACCGGGTGCGTGCAGTAGGCGACAACCTTTACCGCACCGTGCTCCTTCAGCGCCGTCGCCGCCTTGCACAGCGTATTGGCCGTGTCGACGATGTCGTCCATGATCACGCAGGTGCGGCCCGACACGTCGCCGATGATGTTCATCACTTCGGCGACGTTCGCCTTGGGTCGTCGCTTGTCGATGATCGCCAGGTCCGAGTCGAGGCGCTTGGCGATCGCGCGGGCGCGCACCACGCCGCCGACGTCCGGCGACACCACCAGCAGGCTGTCGTAGTTCTGCTTCCACAGGTCGCCGAGCAGGATCGGCGTCGCGTAGATGTTGTCGACTGGGATGTTGAAAAAACCCTGGATCTGGTCGGCGTGCAGGTCCATGGTCATCACCCGCTGCACGCCGATGGTCATCAGCATGTCGGCGACCACCTTCGCGCTGATCGCCACCCGCGCCGAGCGGGGACGCCGGTCCTGACGCGCGTAGCCGAAATAGGGAATCGCCGCGGTGATGCGCGCCGCCGACGCCCGTTTCAGCGCATCGACCATCACCAGCACTTCCATCAGGTTGTCGTTGGTCGGCGCGCAGGTCGATTGCAGGATGAAGACGTCGCGGCCGCGCACGTTCTCGAGCAGCTCGACCATCACCTCGCCGTCACTGAATTTGCCGACGACTACGCGGCCGAGGCTGATGTTCAGATGTCGGCAGACCGCCTGCGCGAGATTCGGGTTGGCGTTGCCCGTGAAGATGCGCATGCGTTCGTAGGGCATGGCGGATCGAAGTGCGCTTTAGGATTCGCGGAAGTGCCGGTCGCTTCAGACTCGAGCGAGCGGCAAGGCGGGTGAATTGGCTGGGGAGGTAGGGATCGAACCTACGAATGCCGGAATCAAAATCCGGTGCCTTACCACTTGGCGACTCCCCAGCGGAAACCGTGTCCCGGCAAGCCTTGACGGCAGTCCGGGAAAAATCGGGATCCGCGCGGACCCGTTCGACGCTGCCCTCGACCGCAACTTAAGTCACCATCCCGCCAGCGGATGCCGCGCGAGCGTCCGGACCACGCGCCCTGCGCTGCCGTCGGGCAACGCCTGCAACGCGGTGCGGGCGGCGTCCGCGCTTTCGCAAGCGGCGAATACGCAAGCCCCCGAGCCGGTCATCCGCACGTCCGCTACGCGAGAACCCAGAGCCTTGAGTGCACGGGCCACTTCCGGATGCCGGGATGCCGCGACCGGCTCGAGATCGTTATGGCCGTAACTCTCGGAAAAGACGCTCATTTTCGCCGACGGCGTCGAGCGTGTCAATTCGCGCGCGGCGAAGATGCCGGCGGTCGACACCGACGTCGGCGGCATCGCGATCGCAAGCCATTGCCGGGTCAGGGAAACAGGTTCGATGATCTCACCGATGCCCCGCACCACGGCGTTCTCGCCATGAACGAAAAACGGGACGTCCGCGCCGAGCGTCGCGCCCAATTTCGCGAGTTCGCTGCGCTCAAGGCCGCATCGCCAAAGCCGGTTCAGCGCCAGCAGCACGCTCGCCGCGTCGGAACTGCCGCCACCGAGGCCACCTCCGAGCGGAATGCGCTTGTCCACCGCGATCGCAACGCCTTCGGCCGTTCCGGTCGCCGACTTCAGCAACGCCGCGGCGCGAAGCGTGAGATCCGTTGCCGCGTCCACACCCGGCAGGTCGCGCGTACGCACGATCGCCCCGTCGCGACGACGCTCGAGTGAAACGAAGTCCGCGAAGTCGATCAGCGCGTACAACGACTCGATCAGGTGATAGCCGTCGGCGCGCCTGCCGGTGACGTGCAGGAACAGGTTGACCTTGGCCGGCGCCGCGACCGTCAGTGCATCGGTCGAGCTCATCGGCGGCTCGAAAGCGGCGGGAGGGCGACAAATCTGTCGAGCGCCAGGCGGATCTCCACCTCCCCAAACGCGAGGCGCAGGCGAGAGGCGAGGGCGCCGGCGCCACCGTAGCTGTACACGATCTCCCAGCCGTCCTGGCGAAGCACCGCAATGCGGGCGTCAGCGTCGCGATCGATCGAGTGCTCCGCGCCAGGGTGCGGCAAGCCGCGTACCCACCACGCGAGCCCCCGGACGGGGATCGGCGCACCGAGCGCTTCGTTGGTCAGCGTTTCCCAGTCGGGAGCCTGCGCGATGCGTCCGTCCGGCAATTCCAGCCTGACCCGCGCGGGATTGCCGTCCAGACGAGCAAGCGTCTGCCCGAGCGGCGTCGACAACACCAGTTCGTCGCGATCGCTGCGATGCGTCCAGCGAAAGTTGGCGGTCGCGGCCGCGTCGCCACTGCGCGCGGACAACCGGCCCGCAAGCTCGAATCCCGAGCTGCCGGCCGCCTCGATCTCGGCCTGCGTCCTGGGCACAGACGCGCAGCCGGCGAGTGCCGCGGCGCAGATCGTTACGAAGACATGCCGCCGCGCGCCGCGAGCGATCCAGCCCGAAGCGTGGCCCCGCACCCGCTTCAGCGCGAATGCCGCCGCATCGTCTCGAGCAGCAACGGGTGGTCGGGCGAGGTCTTGAGCTGCGATTGCCAGATTTCGCGAGCCTTCTGCGGCTGGCCCTTGGCGAATAGCACTTCGCCCCAGTGCGCGGCAATCTCCGGATCCGGACGCTCGGCGAAGGCTCGCGCCAGGTACTGCTCCGCTTCGTCGAGGCGGCCAAGCCGGTAAAGCGCCCAGCCCATGCTGTCCATGATGAACGGATCGGCCGGCGCGAGCTTGTGGGCCCGCTCGATCATGCGGAAGCCCTCGTCGAGTTTCGACGTGCGGTCGACCAGCGTGTAACCGAGCGCGTTCAGCGCTTGCGCATCCTCGGGCTTGAGTTCGACCAGGCGCCGCAGCGTCGTCTCGGCCTCGGCGACCCTATCGAGCTTTTCGAGCACCATCGCGCGGTCGTACAGCAGATCCGTTGCGTCGGCGTGCTCCTTCAAGCCCTCGTCGAGGATCGCCAGCGCGGCCGCGTTTTCGTTGGCGTCGCGATAGATCTGCGCTTCGGTCTGGCGCACCTGCACCCGCTGCTCGATGGTCACCGCGGGCAGGTCCGCGAGATAGCGCCGCGCTTCGTCGCGCTTGCCCTGCTTGCCCATGACCGTTGCGATGCGAAGCTTGGCGAGCCAGGCGCGCTCGCCATCCGGCACCTCCTTGTAGCGCGCGATCGCCTCGTCGAGCCGGCCACGCTCCTCGGAGACCTGCGCGAGGTAGAACTCGACCTGTCCCGCGTCGCCGAAGCCCGCGCGCTTCAATTCACCGAGTTCGGCCTCGGCCGCGGTCCAGTCTTTCATCTGCACCGAAAGCACCGCGATGCCGAACTGGATTTCGCGTTGCGAGCCGTCGCCGTCCTGCAGCTTGCGATACTGCTCGCGCGCTTCGGCATAACGCTTCTGCTCGGTCAGGAACTGCGCGAGCGCGCCGCGCAGCG
>JANNUM010000294.1:0-4345 GCA_031395235.1 Chloroflexota bacterium | reverse complement strand
CGCGTTTCGCGATGGTCGCGAGCGCGCTGCTGTTCTTCGCGCTGGCCGGGGTGGCCTCGGCCGCGGTCAGGACGGTCGACATCTCGGGATTCGCGTTCGCGCCGCAGAGCCTAACGATCACCGCGGGTGACACGGTCACGTGGACCAACAAGGACACGTTCCAACACAGCGCCCGCGTCGCCGGCGTGGGCACGACGCCCACGCTGAGCCAGGGACAGAACGGCTCGCTGCAATTCATGGCTGCCGGCACGTTCCCCTACGACTGCGGCATACATGGCGCTTCAATGACCGGCACGGTCATCGTTCGTGCTGCGGCGACAGCGCCGCCGACACAGCCACCGACTATCGCGCCGACGCCGGTGCCCACTGCCGTACCGACATCGCCTCCGACCGTCGCACCTACCGTCGCGCCGACGGTCGCGCCGACCGTAGCGCCCACACCGACCGCAACAGCGGCGCCAAGCGTCGCGGTCGTCGTGCCGACGCAGCAAGCGCCCGCTCCAGCGGTGTCGAACGACGGCGGTGCATCCCCGCTGCTCATCGGCGGGGCGGTGATCGCCGTGATCGGGCTCGTTGCCTTCGCTTTGACACGTATCAAGCGCTAGGCGCGCGCCCTGCAAGGCAGGTACTGGCATGCCGAGTGAGACAATCGAACAGCCGATGACGGTCCTCCGCGTAGCCTCGCCCGCCGACGACATCGCCGAAGTGCTCATCGACGAGCAGGCGATCGCCGCGAAGGTGCGCGAGCTCGGTACCGCGATCGCGGACGACTATCGCGGGAAGGACCTCGTGCTCGTGAGCATCCTCAAGGGCGCTCTCCCGTTCCTCGCTGACCTGATGCGACAGATGCCGATCCCCCTCGCTCTCGACTTCCTCGAGGTCTCGTCGTACGGCGAGGCGACCCAGTCGAGCGGCGTCGTCCGGATACTCAAGGACCTCGCGAAGCCGATCGAGGGTCGTGACGTCGTCGTCGTCGAGGACATCCTCGACACCGGTCAAACGCTTTCATACGTGATCGAGCATCTGCATTCGAAGCAGCCTCGCTCGGTCCGCCTGTGCACGCTGCTGGACAAACCCGCGCGCCGCATCGTGCCGATACAGATCGACTATCGCGGGTTCGAGATCCCCGACAAGTTCGTCGTGGGATACGGGCTTGACTACGCCGAGCGCTACCGCAACCTGCCGTTCATTGGCGTGCTCAAGCCGGAGGTGTATCGAGGGGTGCCGTGAAACGGCGAACGCTCCTCGGCCACCTGGCGGCCTGCGTCGTCATCGCCGCGTCGACGATCTCGCTGTCCGAGCCCGCGCACGCGGCGACGCTTGCCGCGGTGCCCGAGACGGTGCGCGTGAACATCTCCCTCTACGGCACCTCGTACGCGCTGATCGGCTCGACCGGAGCGATGACGGCGACCTCCGAGGACGGCAGGCTCCTCTACCAGGGCGGCCAGCGCATGGTCGCGCGCAGGAACGTGCAACGCATCGAGGGCGAGCCGGTCACGCTGCCTCCTGCGCGCGGAGGCCTGACGGGCGCGGAGAAGGCGAGCCGTCTCGAGCTCGTGCGTGAGGCACGGCGCGCGGCGCGCGAGGCCCAGGTGAGCGGCAAGCTCGTGACCATCCCGTTCGAGGTTTCGCTGCTCGCCGGGTCGGACGATGCGCTGGGGACGCCGGTGCTGTCGGCGTCGCGCATCGGCGTGATCCGCTTCGTGGCGGACTTCGGGTATCTCAACTTCGAGGGCCGGCTGTTCCGCGGCGTGCTCGAGGTCACGACCGACGACACAGGCGACATGATCGTCGTCAACCAGGTCGAGACCGGCCGCTACCTCGCGTCGGTCACCGGCGCCGAGTCGCCTGCCACCTGGCACTCCGAGGCGCTCGCGGCGCAGGCGATAGCGGCGCGCACCTATCTCGTCACCCATCTCGGCAGGCATGACAACTACGACCTCGAGGGCGACGTCCGCGATCAGGAGTACGCCGGCATCGGGACCGAAACGGATTCCACCATCCGCGCCGTCGAACGCACCGCGGGCATCGTCGCGACCTACCGCGGCGCGCCGATCGAAGCGCTGTATTCCGCCAACGCCGGCGGGGCCACCGAGGACTCGGAGAACGTCTACGCGAACGCTCTCCCGTACCTGCGGAGTGTTCCGTCACCGGGGGACGAGCTGGCGAAGGACAGCGGCTGGGGAAAGACGAGCTGGGAGTGGAACCGCGAGTTCACCGCGCCGCAGCTCGGCGATCATCTGCGCTCGCGTGGCCTGAGCGTCGGCGTGCCGCAGCGGATCGAGCTCGTCCGCGTCACCGGCGCGGGCCGCGTCACCCTCGCGCGCGTGTTCGGCACCGCGGGGACGCGCGATATCGGGAAGGACGCGACGCGCTACTACTTCGGCCTCAAGAGCAGCCTCTTCACCGTCGAGCTGACCGGGGGCGGCGAGGCGGAGTGGGTTTCGTGGCGCGATACTCCGCGCCTCGTCGACATGGGCATCCTCGGGTCGGAGCTCCTAGGCACGACCTACGAGCGCAGCCTCAACGAGGACCGCGAGATGACCTCCATCCGCGCCACCGGATACGTGTACAAGCTGCCGCCGCGTTTCATCTTCTGGGGGCGCGGCTTCGGCCACGGGGTCGGCATGTCGCAGTGGGGCGCACAGGGCATGGCTCTGAACGGCGCGAACCACGAGCAGATCCTGAAGCACTACTACCGCGGCATCACGCTCACGAACATCGGCGGAGCGTGACCGCGCTCCCATAGCATGCGCGCGTGCCCCGACGCGCGCCTGCCATCCTCGCCGTGTGCGCCGCGGCGTGGCTCATCGGTTGGGTAACGCAGCGGTCGGCGCCCGCGGGATTCGACTTCATCGCGATCTACGCGTCGGCGCGACTCGTCGCCACGGGCAGTCCCGCCGCCGTGGTAGACCGTGAGGCGATCTTCGCCGTGGAGCGCGCCACGCTTCCCGAGCGCGACATCTTCCTCAACAATCCGAACCCGCCGGCGCTCTCGCTCATCCTCGCGCCGATCGGCGCGCTGCCCTTCGACATCGCCTACGCGGTCATGCTCACGCTCAGCGTGGCCGCGCTCGCGGCATCGGCCTTCCTCCTGGCGCCGCTCGCGGCGGCCGACCAGCGCCTGCGGCTGTTCGCGTTCGCACTGCTCGCGCCGCCGTCAACGATCGCACTCGCGCAGGGCCAGACGACGCCGTTCATGCTGCTCGCCGTCGCCGCGTCGCTCCGGGCGCCACCGGTGGCGAGCGGCGCGCTGCTCGGCCTCCTCGCGCTGCGCCCGCAGCTGCTGCCGCTCTTCGCGATCGTCGCGCTTGCCGATCGGCAGCGACGCGTTCCCTTCCTGCTGGTCGTCGCCGGGGTCGGCCTGGTCTCGCTGCTCATGGTCGGCCCGGACGGGGTCGTTCCCTATCTCGAGCTCCTCGCGCCCGCCGCGGCGGAGCTTCGCCCGGGCGAGCTCGGGCTCGCGGCCCTCGTACGCCGCGCCCTCGGCACGTTCGATCCGGTGATCACGAGCATCGCGCTCTCCACACTGGCGGTCCTCATCGCGGCCGTCTTCATCCTGCGGACGCAGGCCGAGCGCCGCTTGGAGGTCGCTGGGTCCGCGACACTGCTATCGGTGCCGCATGTGCTGTTGCACGACGCCGTTCTTGTGTATCCGGCGATCGCGGCCCGCGCGCTGACGACCCGATCGACGGTCCTTTGGATCGGCACGGGTCTCGTCGCGGTCTTGGTGCACGAAGCAGGCATCCCGGTCGCTCCGCTGTGGCTCCTCGCACTGGCGCTCTGGCCCCGGGCTCGCGTGGAATCGACTGACGGCTAGGCTAATCCTCCCGTAGCGACCCGTTCTGCGTCTTCTTACTCACCAACGAACTTCTGCGCTCCTGCCCGACCGATCACTCTCCGACGAACCTTTGGGCGTTCCCCATGTGCGGGTAGACGCGCGCCTGCACCACAGCGAGTAGCTGCCTGGTGTGGTTGCGGTCGTGGTGCACCCATTCCTCGAGCAGATCCTTCACGCGCAGCGTGCCGACCTTCGGATGCTCGCCGCTCCGCTCGAGGTCCGCCAGCCTCAGCGAACGCACCAGCAGGATGCTGTCGTGCCGCAGGCCCATGAACTCCATCCAGAGGCTCTGGCTCATGCGAGCGCAGTCCTTGCGCTCCCGCGCGACGGCCTCCTGATCCCACGCGGCGAGCGGTTTGCCGGCGATCATGTCGCGGATCCGGCCCGCGAAGCCGCGGCGCTCGGCCTCGATGAGATGTCCGACACACTCGTTGACGCACCACTCGCCCGGCGCGGGATGCCACTGCGCTCCCTCGTCTCCGAGCGCCTATGGATTCGACGACC
>JANNUM010000217.1:0-4053 GCA_031395235.1 Chloroflexota bacterium | reverse complement strand
CGCCCCGCGACCTTCGCGCCCGGAACGAACGCGGGATCCGCGGGCTGATCCGCTGGAACGTCGACGAATCTGCTCTGGAACGCGTTGCTGAACGTGACGGTCCGGCCCGTAGGAACACTCCACACATCGAAGGTCACGCTGGTCGCATCGGTCCAGGACCAAAGGAAGACAGGCGCATCGGTGTCGTTCTTCCACTTGAGGTCCACACCGGGATCGAAGACCGCGGCGTCGAGGCCCAGCGGGTAGCGGTCGATGAGATAACCGTGCGCGTGGCGCTCGACGATCTCGTAGCCGAGCTTCGAGACCGCGTTGAACATCGTCGTCGAGACCTGGCAGAGGCCGCCACCGATGACGTTCTCATCGGAGCGGTTGTTGATGATCGCGCCGGCATACGCGTAGCCGCGCTGGACCGTGATGGGTCCGATCAGCTCCCAGAACGAGAACGTCTGACCAGGCAGGATCACGACGCCGTCGAACTGCAATGAGCCGGTGGCGATGTTCGCGTGACGCGACGCGTTCGGCGGGTAGTAGGTCGTGAATGTCGAGGTGCGCGAGATCTTCGGCAACCACGTATTCGCCTGCTCATTCGAGAATGCCGGTGTCTCGACCGCCGCGGGCGCCGCCACGTTGCGGATGCCGACGGCCGGACGAAGAAGATCGGCGCTGAGCTGCGTGACGAGCTTGTCCTGCGCGACACGGATGCCGGTCGCACCGGGAATGACGGAGGCGATGCCGTCCGGGTTGACGTTGAAGCGCGCGCTCACCGCGGGACGATCGAGCTGGGTCGCGACCGCTGCCGCCCAATCCTTCAGGCGTTCTTCCTTCAGCGACACGACGTATCGGTAGCGCGCCGCGGGCGCGATCGCGTCCATCGGCAGCGCGGGAAGCTCGCCGGGTCGCGCCGCGACTCGCTCGACCCTGAGCAGCGTCGCGAGAGCGGGCGCGTCCTCGGTGATGCGCCGATCCAGGGCGGTCACCTCGAGCGGGGTCATGACGGCGGTGGCTCGCACGACGGCGTCGCGGTAACCCGACTCGTCCACCGCGGGATAGATCGCGCGAACGTGCAGATCGATCTCGCGGTCGCCCAGCGTCTGGGCGGCGAGCACCGTGGCGGTCGCCGCGACGCGGTCGAGCTCGCGGCCAATGACCGGCTCGGTCGCCGTTAGACCTTTGGCCGACAGCACGATCTCGCCGGAGACGGCGCGGCGGTCGATCGCCGTCGCTAGGCTCGCGACCCAGCGGTCGAGAGCATCGCCCCGCGCTCGCAGGGTCAGCGGGATCTGCGCCTGACCACGTAGCGCGTCGATCCAGGCCGTGACGCGCTCCAGGGGCGAGCCGCTCTTCCCGTAGGCGAGGGCGGCGGCGATGGCCGTGTCCACGTCCGGCGACACGGCGAGGTCGGCGTTCGTCGTGCGCCAGCTCTGGCTGTCTTGTACGGCGACCACGGCGCGCTCGGCCCACGGACGCGTGAGCTCGCTGTCGAGGCGCTCCTGGATCGCGCTCGTGTCGAGGGAACCGACGTGCACGCCCGCAACGCTGACGCCGGGGAGCGCTCTCTGGGCATACACGTAAGGAGCCGCGAACACGATCGCCAGCGCGGTGGCGAGGACCGTCAACGGGAAGACCACGAACCTCAGCGAGAGACCGCGGCTGCGTCGTGCGCCGCGCTCGTCCTGTCTGGCAGCTATTGCCATGCGGAGAGGCCTCCCGATCGGGTGCCCACCAGCACCCCGCGATTCATTCTGAGCACTGCACCTGAGACGAACGAAAAGGTCGCATCGTTCCGTTCGATCCGCGTCAGATTTGTAACCGCTAACTCCTACGCAATTTGTGGTCCAGATGACAGTTGTGTGACAAAACGGCAAAAAGAAGGCCCGGCACCCCAGGGGAGCAGGGAGTGCCGGGCCAACGAGGCGGACTGGCCAGCGGGCGGGCCGGCCAGAGCCTTTCTAGGGAGTTATGAGCACCCGGTCGTTTCCCCGCAGTTCTCGCACTTGTGGCAGGTGCCGTTTCGCACGGTGAGCCAGCCACAGCGAGGACACGGCGGCGCATCGGGTGTCGAGTTGAGTCGCATCCCCCGAACGGGGGACGGACTCGCGATGGTGAAGTTCTCAGTGATCGCCGGTGGGACGACCCTGACGATCTGCTCGAGACGCTGCTGCTGCACGGCGGGATCGGCGACGATCTCGCTTGTCCGCGTGAGGCCCATGTAGGCCTTCTCCTCGGCCGTGAGGAAGCGGTGACCGAGCCAGCGGAACACGTAGTCGACGATCGACTTGGCCATCCCGATCTCGGGATTGCCGGTCCAGCCCGAGGGCTCGAAGCGCATGTAGCCGAACTTCTCGACGAGATGCGACAGCGGCACGCCGTACTGGAAGAGGAGCGAGATGCTTGTCGCGAAGGCGTCCATCATCCCAGAGAGCGTCGAGCCTTCTTTCGCCATCGTGACGAAGAGCTCGCCGGGCGTGCCGTCCTCGAACTTCCCCACGGTGATGTAGCCCTCGTGGCCCTCGATCGAGAACTTGTGGGTCAGCGATTCGCGCGTGTCAGCGAGCCGGCGCCGCTGTGGCCGGTTGACCTCGACGATCCGCTCGACCGTAACGATCGACTCGACGACAGACTTCGTGTTGCTCGCGTCGGCGTTCACGGAAAGCGGCTGGACCTTCTTGCTGCCGTCGCGGTAGATCGCGATCGCCTTTACGCCATGCCTCCAGGCCTCGAGGTACGCCTCGGCGACATCGTCGACTGTGGCGGTCTCCGGCAGATTCACGGTCTTGCTGATCGCGCCGGAGATGAACGGCTGGACCGCGCCCATCATCTTGATGTGGCCCATGTGGCTGATCGAGCGCTGACCGTTCTGTGGCTTGAATGCACAGTCGAACACGTCGAGGTGCCCGTCCTTCAGACCCGGCGCGCCCTCGATGGTCCCGGACTGTTCGATGTACGTCGTGATCGCCGAGCCTTCGGTCTCGGTGTAGCCGAGGCGGCGGAGCGCGGCGGGGACAGTGCCGTTGACGAGCTTCAGCATCCCGCCACCGACGAGGCGCTTGTACTTCACGAGCGCGATGTCCGGCTCAACGCCGGTCGTGTCGCAATCCATCATGAAGCTGATGGTGTTGTGGCTGACGAAGCCGTTCGCGACGTACGTGACGTTGTCCGGGACGGAGATATCGAATGTCGGTTGATCCGCAAGCACGTCGATCGCGCTGATCTCGTCGTAGTAGAAGCCCAGCAGACGCGCAATGTCTTCGTCATCAGTACGCTCGAGCAGCGCTGTCGCCGAACGTCGTGAAACGTCACCGCGAACCGCCAAGGACATCAGCATCGTCTTGCGCAGACGGTCGTTCTCCGGCGCGTGCTCGTCCACGTGCCACCGCGTGAGCGGGATGTGGTCAATGCGCGAAGCCTGGCGGTGGTCTCCGGTCAGAAGCGCCCCGGTCTTGCGCCTTGAGATGAAGCCGATCTCCTCGATGAACTTTCCTGCGCTCGCGACGTTGAGGAGCCGGACGATGAAGCGATCGCGCGAGCCCCAGTTCGAACCTGCACTGTCGGTGTGCCTCGTCGTCACGAAGCCGAGGGCAAGCATCATCGTCTGCACGTCCCGCGCGAGCTGGTCGTTTACCGTGCTGAGTGACGCGTAGCCGCCCCAGGTCCCGCCGTCAGCTTCGAACAGGCCGCGAAGAAACGCGGCATACGCGCGGCGGTCGTTCGTGTAGAGCACGGCGTCCGGGATGTGCGGCGTCCAACCCTTCCCGCTGTGGTCCGGTGCCGGCCGGAGCTTGGCGAAGCCGCACGCTTCCCACCAGACCGTGAGAGGCACGGAATTGAAGTAGACATTCACCATGCCTTCGCCCTGCTCGACGTGTCCTTCGATGCCGAAGAGCCGGTGGCCGAGTTCGATCAGGCGCTCGATCACGTCGACGTCGCCGTCGGTGACACATAGGCGCAGGCCTTTGGCGTGCAGCGAGCCATCGCCCATGAAGTAGCCCACGAACTCCGCGAGGTCGGGCGTCAACTCGCGGGGAACATGCGTCTTCGCGTTCGCCGTCCAGA
>JANNUM010000209.1:0-4279 GCA_031395235.1 Chloroflexota bacterium | reverse complement strand
GGATCTGGGCAACGGCCGGACGAAGCCCATCGTCGGCAAGGTCAAGGCCATCGAGGGGCTGCGGCCCGGCGTCATCGCCTTCTCCCTCGGCCACGGCCACTGGGCCTACGGGGCCGGGGACGTGACGGTCGACGGCGTCCTGGTGAAGGGTGATCCGCGGCGCGGGACGGGGATCCACGCGAACGCGGTCATGCGCACCGACCCGGTGGTAAAGAACACCTGCCTGAGCGACCCGGTCGGCGCGAGCGCGGTCTTCTTCGACACGCAGGTCAGGGTCACGAAGGAGGCGTAGGAGATAGGCCCGCGAGCGCGAGGGCCACGCGGGTGACCAGCAGGAGCGCGTACGTCACGCGGCGCGTCATCGCCGAGACCGCGGTCGGCCCGCAGCCCTTCCACACGACGTTCGACCTGCTGCGCCAGCGGCTTCTCGTCACGAGCAACGCCGACGGCGCACGGGATCGTCGCGGCGGGCGTGCCGTAGGCGGACCCGCGAGGGCCCTTACGAGCCGTCCCGGGCTACTCCATGGGACTGCAGTGGCGCTCGCAGGCGCACGCCCGGCAGAGCGTCGTGGCGTCGCGGGTGACCGCGCGCTCGTTCACGTCCGCCGCGGGATCCCAGACCGGCGCGGTATCGACCGACATCGTTCCCCTCCGGGAGCAGGCGGCTCTCACAAGGGACCGGGCCTGCCGACGGCGCCGAGCGAGGGCCTTGGGCTCCGGCGGCGCTCATCGCACGGCGTCGGCCGTCGGAGGAGCGACGAGCTGAAGAGCCTCAGGCTGAGATCCTGTCTTTACCGTGTCGGGGCGGACGGGGCCATGCGGCAGCACCAGTCGGGCCACATGCCGCCCCCTTCGTGGATCTCGACGCTCCGTCCCGTGTCCACCCAGAAGAACTTCCAGGCATGGAGCTCGTCGAGCGCAAGGAGCAGGACGCCGCCGTCCGGCGACCACGCGACGTTGAGGAAGTGCGGCCGCGCCTCGTCGAGCAGCCGCAGCGGCGCGATGGACGGACGACCGAGCCACAGGTGGTGTACGTGCGGAACGTGGAAGACGTCGGTGGCGGCGAACACGTCGCGCGTGGGCGACCAGACCGGCTGCGGGAAATCGTGGAGGTGGCCCGTCGCGCCGATCCGCCAGGCGCGGAAGTCACCGCCTCGCGCCGCGCCCACGATCGTGAACTGGTGCGCGTCGGCCGGCGCTTCGTTCTCGACGGCGACGAAGCCGACGCGCGTGCCATCACGCGACCAGGTCGGGCGGTAGAGCGCGCGGATTCCCGCCGCGCTCTTCGTGACCTTCGCGATCTCCTCCGGCGTCGCGAGCGTGCGCACGGCGCCGTCGGGCGCGGCGACCGCGATGCGCCCGTCGTGCGTCTCGAAGGCGATGCGGTCGTCGACGGGCGACCACGCCGGAGAGCCGCCCGGCGCGACGTCGCGCCACTCGCCCGACGCCAGGTCGATGATCTGGATCAGCGACTGCATGTGGTCGCCGACCGCGACCGCGAGGCGCCTCCCGTCGCGCGACCAGCTGAAGCCGCTCACCACGAGCCGGGAGAGCACGCGCGTGCTCCCGCTGCCCGCATCGATGAGCACGAACCGCGAGAGGTCGGCGGGCGGCGGGAGCCGGATCGCCGCCACGAAACGCCCGTCGGGCGACCAGCGCGGCGCGCGGTACGGTCCGAGATCGCCGTCGGTCGTGAGCCGCCGGCGCTCGCTGCCGTCGGGTCGCGCGATCCAGAGTTCGTCGTCGTAGCCGACGTAGACGATCTCGCCGGCGAGGTCTCCGAGCCCAGCCGGCACCGGAGGCCAAGCGACCCCCGGACCCGCGACGCACGCCGTGACCAGCACCAGCGCGGTTGCGGCCGCGAGCACGCGCATAGGCGCCCGCGGCCCGCGGAGGCTCAGAGCCGCTGACCTCCGTCCACCTGCAGCACGATGCCGGTGATGTGGCGCGCGCGATCCGACGCGAGGAACGTGACGGCGGCCGCGACGTCCTCCGGTGTCCCGAGCCGGCCGAGGACCGTCTCCGCGAGCGAGCGCTGCCGCGCCTCCTCTGGCATCTTCGCGGCCATCTCGGTCTCGATGAGCCCGGGCGCCACCGCGTTCGCGGTGATCCCGAACGCGCCGACCTCCCGCGCGACGGACTTGGTGAACCCGATGAGACCCGCTTTTGCCGCGGCATAGTTCGCCTGGCCGAACTTGCCGCGTAGGCCGTTGATCGAGGCGATGTTCACGATGCGTCCGCCGCCGGCCTCGCGCATCGCCGGCACGGCGGCGCGCGTGAAGCGGAACGCCGCGCCGAGGTCCGCGTCGATGACCGAGTCCCACGCGTCATCGTCCATCTTCCACACGACGGCGTCGCGGTTGATGCCCGCGTTGTTCACGAGGATGTCGAGCCGACCAAACCGCGCGACGGTCTCCATGACCGCACGACCGGCCGCGGCACGGTCGGTCCCATCCGCCCGCAGCGCCACCGCGCAGCGGCCGCTGGCCTCGACGGCGCGCATGGTCTCCGCGGCGCCGTCCATGTCCGAACGGAAGGTGAAGACGACTTCGGCACCGTGCTCCGCGAGGTCGACCGCGATGGCGCGTCCGATCCCGCGCGACCCGCCCGTGACGAGCGCGACGGCGCCAGTGAGGTCGCGCCGGTCAGCGCGTGCCGACGAGCGCATCCGACACCGGTGCGAGCGCTGACCCGCACACACCGCAGAACGCGAAGGCGTCGGGCAGTCCTTTCGCGCCGCACGCAGGGCACGTGCGCGCGTTCGGTCCCCACAGGGTCTCGCTCGCGCCACCGTCGCGTGCCCGCGCGCGCACGCCCACGCGGTCCGCGCGACGCTTCTCCGCGAACGCGGTCATGCCCTCGTACGGCTCGAGCGACGCGAAGTGCAGCGCGAGCCAGTCGCGGGCATGGCCGATGGTCATGCTCCAGGAGAGGTCCTTCCAGAAGTTCGTCTGCTGCTTCGTGTAGCGCATGCACTCGGGGAAGGTGTCCAGGAGCTTGCCGGCGAGCCGCCCGACCGCGCCGTCGAGCTCGGCCGCGGGCACGACCTCGTTGACCAGGCCCCAGTCGAGCGCGGTCTTCGCGTCGACCCACTCGCAGGTCATGAGCATCGCTCGCGCGCGTCGGTCGCCGATGACGATGGGCAGCCACTGCGTCGCGCCGCCGGCGGCGACGCTGCCGACCTGCACGCCGACCTGCCGGAACCGCGCCGTATCGGAGGCGATCGCGAGGTCGCACGCAAGGTTCATCTCGTTGCCTCCGCCGACCGCCATGCCGTTGATGCGTGCGATCGACGGCTTCCCGACGTTCTTCAGCGCCTCGATCGCGCCGGTGAAGTGGCCCATGTACTTCCAGTAGTCGCGTGGCCGCCGCGTGTAGTCCCGGGCGTATTCCTTCACGTCGCCGCCGGTGCAGAAGGCGTCGCTGCCCGCGCCGGTGAGGACGACCACGGCGACGGCGTCGTCGCGTCCCGCGTCGGTGAAGGCTTCGGTGAGCTCGCGCAGCGTCCGGGTGGTGTACGAGTTGTAGGCGTCGGGGCGGTCGATCGTGACCGTCGCGACCCAGTCCTTCTTCTCGTACCGGATGTCCTCGAAGCCGAAGTCCGAAGGAGCGCGTCCGCTGATCTCACTCATGCCGCCGCCTGTCCTTCCTGCTGCCGCTCGAGACGCTGGCGCGCGAGGAGAGACGCTCCGAGCGCCGCGATGAGCTCCGGGCGCTCGGCCACGTTCACCTTCTGCCCGACCGCCATCTCGAGCGCGCTCACCATGCCGCTCTGGAGGGCCATCCCTCCCGCGAATGTGATCTCCGACTCGACGCCGACCCGCTTCAGGAGCTGGAAGCCGCGCTGAGCGAGCGAGTCGTGGATGCCGCGCACGATGTTCTCGACGCTCTGCCCCGCCGTGACGAGGTTGATGATCTCCGACTCGGCGAACACCGCGCAGACCGACGAGATGACCTGCACGCCATCCGCCTTCAGCGAGAGCGGCCCGAGGTCGTCGAGCGCGATCTCGAGATAGCGCGCCGCACGCTCCGCGAATCCGCCGGCGCCGGCGGCGCACTTGTCATTCGTCCGGAACTCTTTCACGCGCCCGCCGTCGAGGACGCGCATGGCCCGCGTGCTCTGTGCGCCGATGTCGAGGATCGACCGCGTGCCCGGGAACAGGTGCACGGCGCCCCGCGCGACCGCCGTGATGTCGGTGACCTGGATGTCGCGGAACGGGACGTTGTACCGGCCCATCCCGGTGGTCGCGACGTACGCGACGTCTTCCGGCGCGGCGCC
>JANNUM010000147.1:0-3005 GCA_031395235.1 Chloroflexota bacterium | reverse complement strand
GTCGCCGACGGTCGCTTCCTCCTGTCGACGCGGTGCGGCAAGCAGTTCAACACCATGGTTTTCAAGGAGCGCGATCCGCTCACCGGCGCCGGGCGCGACGCACTGTTCATGTCGAGCGATGACGCACTTGAGCTCGGCCTGCGCGACGGCGAGCCGGTGAGCGTGCGCTCCGACACGGGCGAAGTCCGCGCGCGCGTGCACGTCGCGCCGATCCGGCCGCGCAACGTGCAGATGTTCTTCCCCGAGGCGAACCCGCTCATCGCCGCCGGTCGCCGCGATGAGGTCGCGCTCGTGCCCGACTACAACGCCGTCGTCGAGGTGCGGCGCGCCTTAGACCGAAAGCGGAATCTACTATCGACGGGCGAGGTGCGGCAGTGAAAGGCAAGCAACCTGCGCGAACGAAGACACCACGGGTGAGGGCGCTACACGAGCCGCGACAGCTCGAGCGGGCACGTCAATGGCAGACCGAACGCATGTACGCGCTCGCGGATCGGATCGACAAGGGTGAGGTCGGCGAGGCGAGCTGGGCTGAGATCGATGCGATCTTCGAGCAGGCTGCCGCGCGCGATCGGCGGTCGTCTCCGGGCAGCGCGTCACCCGAGGAAGGGTTCAGTCCGGACCTTTCTTGGTAGGTGGCTACCTCCCGCTCGCCGCGCCATGGGAGGCGCGCGGGCCGCGGCTCAAAGCCAGTACGTCTGATAGCGCAGCGCATCGTCCTCGGGATGCAGGCCGAGCCACTCGTCCAGCGTGCGGAGCAGCGCGCCGCTTTTGTGCTTGCGAGGGAAGCGCCGTGGGTGCGTGTAGACGATGCCGAAATGTGCCTTGCCGACGCTAAGGTAGTGAAGGTGAAGCACTGCGAAGTGGCGCACGTCCTCCGTCACGATCGCGCGCCGCTCGTCGACCGCCGCGGCAAGGAGCTCAGCGTCGCCGAGTCGTCGGAGCTCCCCGCGTTCCGTTGCCGCGATGACGTTGTGCCCTCGCTTCCGCAGTTCCGCGGCCACTGCGTCGTCGTGATGCTCGTCGAGCAGGAGCCTCAGCGCAGGGCCGCCTGCTCCCGACGCCAGGTGGCTTCTTGCTCATCGGCGGCCTCTTCGTTGGCCTTGATCTCGCCGTCGATCTCCTCGCGATTTCCGCCGTAGTAGCGGAGGGCGATCTGAACCTCGGACTCGGGCAGCGAGAGGTATTCCGCGGTCACCGCGACGGACCGGTCGTTGACGATGAACGTCTCCACGACCTCCCAGATGGAGAGGCCGCGATACGCGGCAAGGACGGCCATCCGGCCGAACGGGGTGTCGACGAAAGAGATTCCTGGGTGTGCCTCCAGCTTCAATCCCTCCGCGATGTACTGCTCTACGAGATTCGACCGCGGCTTGCGCAGGCGCCGAGCGCGGCGATCGAGATCGTCGAGGATCGGTGCGGCGACGCGGGCCGAGAGATACCGGCGGGCCTGCGGCCGTGTCATGTGGCATAGTGTAACACGATGTATCACAAAGGCCTGACCGGCGTCCTGCTGGCGGGCGGCGCCTCGCGGCGCTTCCCGCCGAACAAGCTGCTCCACACCTACGAGGGCGGGCCGCTCTTCTGGCGCCCGCTGCGCGCGCTCGCGACGGCCTGCGGCGAGATCGTGCTCGTCCTTGCCGCCGGGGCGCGGGAGCCGCAGCTACCGCTGCTCGGCACGCCGGTCCGCGTCGTGCGCGACCCGGCCGCGGACCAGGGGCCGCTCGTCGCGCTCGCGTCCGCGCTGGCCGGCGTCACGACGGAGTGGGCGCTGCTCATCGGTGGCGACATGCCGGACCTCAAGCCCGCGCTGCTGCGCGCGATGGCCGAGCGCGCGGGTGCGAGCACCGCCGACGTGGTCGCCCTTGCCGATGGCGAAAATGCCTGGCCGATGCCGGCGCTCTTCCGCGTCTCCGTGGCGCGTCCCGCAGCTGCGCGCTAGTATCTGGACGAGCTGGGTGGCCTGCTCGCGCTGCGACGGACTGGCCTGGGTGCCGGCCTCGACCAGGGAGCTCAAGTACACCGTCAGTTCGATCGCCGCATCGGCGATGGCCTGCGATCCGACGCGATCGGCGCTGCTGGCCAACGTGTCGATTTCCTCATAAAGCTGGATCATCACCAGTACCGACCAGGTGGGAATGGCACTCAGGGCTCGGGCCGCAATGTCGGCGGCAAGTGATTCGACTTCGGCGGCAGTCAGGACGCGAGGGGGCATGGGCGCAGTGCAGCGGGAAGCGGTCGCAAGGTCAAGACGCGCAGCATCGAAAGATCTAAACATTTATGGCCGGTGACGCAACCGGCGCGCTGCGCTATGTTGTGCAGCCCGTTGACGGATTCGCAATGAGCCCAAACGAGCCCACGCTTGCGCAACGCCAGGTTCTCTCGCCGACGCAGCTGGTGGCGGCTGCGCGCGAGCTGCTGGAGCGCGGCTTTCCGCTGATGTGGCTGGAGGGCGAACTGTCCAACTTCATGCGTGCCAAGTCCGGGCACCTGTATTTCACGCTCAAGGACGTCGGCGCCCAGGTGCGCTGCGCGATGTTCAGGCCGCGGTCCATGCACGTGCGCTTTCAGCCCGCCGACGGCCAACGCGTCCTACTGCGCGCCCGCGTTACCCTCTACGAACCGCGCGGCGAGTTTCAGTTGCAAGTCGAGCACATGGAGGAATCCGGCGTCGGCGCCCTGCAGCTCGAATTCGAGCGTCTCAAGAGCCAGCTTGCCGAAGAAGGATTGTTCGCTCCCGAGCGCAAGCGACCGCTGGCCGCCTTGCCGAGGCGTATCGCTGTGGTGACCTCACCCAATGGGGCGGCGATACGCGACGTGATCGCGGTCATGCAACGCCGATTTCCCTTGGTCGAGGTCGACATCTACCCGAGTCTGGTGCAAGGCAACGAGGCCGCGCCCGCATTGCGTCGCGCCCTACTGGCAGCCGACGCCAGTCAGCGCTATGACGTCATTCTGCTGACGCGCGGTGGCGGTTCGCTTGAGGACCTGTGGGCGTTCAATGAAGA
>JANNUM010000139.1:0-2529 GCA_031395235.1 Chloroflexota bacterium | reverse complement strand
CCACGCCCAGCTCACATACGCGGAGCAGTCCATGCCTGCTGTCGTCGAGTTGCCGCCCCACACGTAGCGAAGGCCGAGCAGAGACCCGGCGCGCGAGAGAATGTGTTGGCGGATGAGCGCGGTCTGATCGGGCGAGGGCTCGACGATGACCGGCGCGGGCGGCGGTGGGGGCGGCGGCGCGGCCGGAGCGTTCTCGCCCAGCGGATCGGCGCGCAGCGAATTGACGGTCGACATGATCTTGTCCTCGAGCATGTTCCAGTCGGATTCAGACGCGGTCGCGCGGATCACGACGACGCGCTCGCCGGGGCGCGAGAAGAAGTAACGGCTGAAGACGTGGACGCCCTCGTACACCGCTTCGTCGTCCATCGTGACGAACCCGGGCGCCGTGCCCACCTCGCGATCGCTGCGGCCGCGCACATCCAATCCGATGAGGCCGCTGTCCGCGCGCGCAAGGCCGACGGTGATGAGCGCGCCGGCATCGGCGACAAGTCCGCTCGTGATCGGGATCGGCGCGGCGTAGAGCTTCGGATCGGTGACGCGCATCTGGTAGCGGACGATCTCGAACACGGGTTCGGGCGGATCGGACACCGGGTTAAGCGCGGTCGCGGGGCCGCGCACCCAGCCGGGCGGCGCGACGAACGAAACACTCGTCTCGGTGTCAGCGAAGACCTGCGGAAGGAGCATCTCCGCGTGGAGGGCATCGGCGGCGGCCTCGGACGCAGGCGCTCCGACCCGGTAATCGGCGGCGAAGGCCATCGTCGGCCCGACGCCCGCGGCGGGGCCCTCGATGGTGCGGCTGCCCTGGAGCGGAAAGGCAACGATGGCGGCCAGGGCCAGCGCCGAAACGGCGCGCGTGAGGACCGGTCGGGCTGAATCTCCCACCGGTCTCTGGGAACGACTCGCTCACTTGAGCGTTTCCGACGGATACGCATTGGCTACTTTTCTATCCGCTTCGCGGGATTCCCACGCTGCCGGGCCATGCGCGCTGAAGACTGACCCAGCGCCCCGCGCCAAAGACGAGGTGGTCCACGACCTCTATCCCCAACAGCTTCCCCGCCGCGGCCGCGTCCTTCGTCGTCCGCAGGTCGTCGGTGGACGGCGACGGATCGCCGGACGGGTGGTTGTGCGCCAGCAGGATCCCCGAGGCGTTGCGACGCACGGCCTCCGTGAAGAGCTCCGCGATCCGCACCGATGTGCCGGCGACGTTGCCGACATACACCGGCACGACGGCCATCAGCCGGTGCTTGCGCGAGAGGAGCGCCACGATGAGCGATTCGCGTTCGAGGTGCGCGAAATGCGGCGCGAGCGCGGCGGCCGCGAGCTCCGGCGTGTCGCAGCGCTCACCGTCGGCGCTCGCCGCGATCACACGCCGACCGAGCTCGCACGCGGCGGCGACACGCACCGCGGTCGCGAGGCCCACGCCGGCCTCGCGAAGACGGAACACGTCGGCTTGACCGACGGCACGCGTTCCACCGATCGCGCGCAGGACCTCGTTCGCGATGAGGAGCGCCGACCGTCCGCGCGTGCCGCTGCCGATCAGCAGCGCGAGGAGCTCGTCATCCGACAACGACGACGCCCCGCGCGCGACGAGACGCTCGCGCGGACGTGTGGACTCAGGCCACTCGCGGATCGGCATACGAGAGCTATCGGACCGGACCTGACGCGGTCCAGCTGTCCCCTACTTGCTTGGCGACCTATGATGCCCGCCGAGTTGGGGCGAAATGGCCGCTGAATCGTTCGAGACGCAGCTCGCGACCGAAGTCGCGGCGTGGCGACGCGAAGGTGTGATCGATGCGCGCGCCGCGGCACGGATCCTCCGTCGCTATGGCCATGAAGCCCCCGAACTCGAACGAGAAGTGCAAGCCGCGACGCGCGGTCGGAGCGCCACCATCTTCGGGACCGCCGGCGCCCTGCTGGTGGGCCTGGGCGTCATCCTCTTCGTGGCGTCGAACTGGCAGACGATGGGACGAGCGGAGCGTATCGGCGTGCTTCTCGGCGGACTCGTGCTCTCGGCCGGCCTGGCGTTCGCGCTGCGGCAGAGCGGACATCCACGCATCGGCGCAGCTCTGGTCTTCATGAACACGCTCGTGTTCGGCGCCAACGTGTTCCTGATCGGTCAGACCTATCACGTTCGTGTCGGCGATCCGCTGCTCTTCCTGTTGTGGGCCCTCGGGGCGGTCCCGATGGCTCTCGTCTCGGGCTCGCGGCCGTCAATGTTCATCGGCCTTGCCGCGCTGCTTGCGTGGTACGGCTCGCTCATCGCGGACTGGGGCGCGTGGCGTGGTCCACATCCGCTCGTCGCGCCATCTTTCGTCGGCATCGGTGTCCTGTATCTCGGCTGCGCCAGGCTCGCCGAGAGCACGCGACAAGGGCGCCCGTTCGCCCTCGTGACGGCCATGACCGGCCTGTCAGTGTCGTTCATAACGATCGGCGCTCTCACGTTCGAGTTCGTGTGGCGGACGGTGGGCGAGTCGTTCTTCTCGCGACCGTCCAACGTCGCGCCTGAGTTCGCCTGGAGCGTCGCGGCCA
>JANNUM010000111.1:0-5956 GCA_031395235.1 Chloroflexota bacterium | reverse complement strand
GCGTATCGCGTACGAGCGATCGCTGCCCATCGCCGACGCGCTGCGAGACGACGTGCTGCTCGCGTACGCCATGAACGGCAACGACCTTCCGCCCGAGCACGGCGCGCCGCTGCGGCTCAGCGGTCCGGGCTGGTACGGCTTGGCGTCGGTGAAATGGCTCGCGAGGCTGCGCCTGCTCGAGCGGAAGTTCGAGGGTTTCTTCCAGACGGACCGGTACGTCGCGGAAGACCGGCCGCTGCGTGAGATCGCGGCACGGGCGCTGATCACGTGGCCACGGGACGGCGAGCGCCTCGCGGCACGGCCATTCGTGGCGCGCGGCTACGCCTGGAGCGGTGGCGGCGATCTCTCGCGGGTCCAGGTGTCGGCCGACGGCGGAACGAGCTGGCGCGACGCGACACAGGGCGATGCGCTCTCGCGCTACGCCTGGCGGCAGTGGCACGCCCCCGTCGCGCCGCGCGCCAGCGGCCGGCTCGTCTTGCTCGCGCGTGCCGTCACGGTGACCGGCACGACGCAGCCTCTCCTAGAGGTGCGCAACGCGCGTGGGTACGAGAACAACGCGGCGCGGCCGGTCCGGATCGAGATCGGCTAGCGCGAGCCCGCCTTCTGCGCGCCGCTGAAGCGCTCTCGCACGTCCGGAACGAAACAGCTCTCGATGGCCGTAGTGAGCAGTGGCGCCGTACGGATGACCTGATCGAGCAGGGCCTGCCCGCCGACCACGTTCGACTCGGCTCCGGAGTGGACATTCAGCACGCCGTTGTCGATGCCGTCGTAGACCCGTCCTTCGTCACGGTCGTACACAGCGCATCGTGCCGGGTTCCGTCCGTCGAACCACCCGCGGGCCAGGCGCCAGAGCTCGTCGAAGCGCGGGTCGTCGGTGACCCTGCGAAGACGCTCGAACGCGTAGACCGCCGAGGCGACGCCGTACGGCTGCACGGTCGGCTCGTCGAAACCCGAGTCGACCTGCGGCGCGAGATAGGTCAGAGCGCTCTGCCGCGCGACAGCGATCAAGTCGTCGCGTCCGAGGAAGCCACCAGCCTCGGCGAGGACACCCTCCTGCTGATGGCCCCACAGGTGTGGCAGGGTCTCATCGGGGTTGTCGAACAGCACGCCATCGCGCCGGCATGCGGCGATCTCGTCGCACCAGGCGCCCAGCTCCACCCGCAGCTCGGGGAACACGCCGGCGCGGACCAGCTCCAGCGCCGTGAGCACATGGATCGAACGGATGTCGGCTGGCACGTCGCGCGCTGCGCGGATCTGATCGATCCCGCGTTCGAGCGCGGCGCGCGCGCGTTCCTCTCCGAGCGTGACCGTCGCGCGCGCCAGCGCGCGCACCCCGCGCGCGTGCCAGAAGCCGCCGCCGGGGAACGACGTGACGCCGAGCTCGTTACGCTGACCCGACCAGTCGGAGATGAAGTTCACGAAGCGACCGTCGTCCAGCTGCATATACAGGAGGAAGTCGAGCAGGCCAAGCGCCCATTCGCGCAGGCGAGGCAGGCTGGTCGCGGACCAGACGTCGCTGAAGAGGATGAGCGCCCGCGCTGCGTCGTCAACGCAGGCGACGCCTTCAAATCCGCGGTCAGCGGCGGGGAACGTGCGATCGGCCGCGTCCGCGTACACCGCGATGGCGCATGCGCGATCTCCCGCGGACTCGACGGGGACGGTGAGTCGGGCGAGCTGGCGCAGCACGACTACACCTTCACGAGTCGCTCGGCGGCGCCGCGCCAGGGTTCAAGGCTGCTCACGATGTCGCGCACGTCGAAGTCCGCCGCGGCGACGACCGAGTCGGCGGCGCCGTAGTACATGCGGATGCGGCCGTCGCCCAGCTCGACGTGCCCGCAGGAGAAGATCGTCTCGTTGAAAAGGCCCGTCCGCTCGAACGTTTCGAACGGCTCGAGGATCGGCTGGGCGGAGCGCGCGAGGACCTTGCGCGGGTCATCGGCGTCGAGGAGCAGCGCGCCCATCGCGTAGCGCGAGTTGCGGTCCACGCCGTGGTACAGCTCGAGCCAGCCGTCGTCGACGCGGAACGGCACGGCGGACCCGCCGGTGCGGAGCTCGTCCCAGTAGTCCGGGCGTGGAAGGCAGAGCGTCTCGTGTCCGCCCCAGGAGCGCAGATCGTCGCTGAACGCGATCCAGATACCGCAGACGCGGCTGAACGACTGCGGCATCGGCCGGGTGAGCGCGAAGTAACGGCCGCGGACCTTCTCGGGGAAGATCACGACGTCCTTGTGATCGGGGAGGAAGATCACGCCGTGACGCTCGAAGCTGCGGAAGTCGGTCGTCGTCGCGAGGCTGGTGGTGATCCCCCAGCGCGAAACCGAGACATAGGTGATATGCCATTTGCCGTCGATGAATGTCGCGCGGGGATCCTCGACGCCGTACTCCTCCATGTCGGTGTGCGGCGCGATCGCCGGCGTCTCGTCGATCGTGAACTTGACGCCGTCGGTGCTGCGCGCGACGCGGAGGTGCGAGATCTGCGCGAGGAAGTCGATGTACCCCTCGTTCGCCATGCGCAGGTTGCCGCTCGCATTGCGGTAGCGGATCGACCGCGGATCCCGGAGGTCGAGGCCTGGCAGGCTCGCCGGTAGGTACGCGACGACGACGCGCGGCGCGCCGTGGCGCGTGTCCAGGAAGGCCATGCCGATGAGCTGTTCCTTCCGATAGTGCGCGGGCAACGGTCGGAGGATCGGATGTGGCGCAGCGAGATCGAGCATCAGCGCGTCGGGACCTGGCGCGACGTCGGTGCGCGGCCGCTCGGCGACGCGCAACAGCAGGACGATCTCGTTGCCCACCCTCGCGGCAGCGGCGTTGAACACCGACACGACTTCGAGCGTGGGGAGGGACGGCTTGACGTCGCGTGCCGTGATGAGGGGGTTCTGTGGAAGCCGAGCGCCGAGATTCATGCGATCGGTGTCGGCTCCTCTTGGACCTCTTCGTCGCGCTCCGACTTGCGGACCGCGGTTTCGGCCGTAGCGGGCGGCGGGACCAGGGGCGCGGAGACGCGATGATCGAGGACGTCGCGCATCAGGGCCAGCACGCGGCGGCCGATCGCCGGCCACGCCATCTCTTTCCCGTACTCGTATGCGCGGGTCTCGAGCTCACGCTTCCGCTGCGGATCGCCCAGGACCGAGTTCACCGCCGTCGCGACCGCCGCGGCATCGCGGAAGGGCACGAGGATCCCGCGGCCGCTTCCGAGCACTTCCTGCGCGTGGAGATAGGGCGTCGACACGATCGCCTTCCCGGCGCCGAGCGCGTAGGCGAGGGTGCCGCTGGTGATCTGGTTCGGGTCGAGGTACGGCGTGACGTAGACGTCGGCCGCGAGCAGGTAATCGACCACCTCGCGCTGGCTCAGGTACTGATTCACGAACTTGACGTGGTCGCGCATGCCGAGCCGGCCTGCGGACGCGATGAGCGAATTGCGATACGACTCGCCTTCCCGCTTGAGCAGCTCCGGGTGCGTCTGGCCGACGACGAGATAAAGCGCGTCCGGATGACGCGCGACGATCTCGGGCATCGCCTCGATGACGTACTCGAGCCCTTTCCGCGGGTCGACCAGACCGAACGTCGAGACGATCGGCCGGTCTTCGACGCCGAGCTGGCGCTTCAGGCGATGACGGCCGCGCGGCTCGATGGCCGGCATGCCGTGCTCGATGACCACCGGCGGCCGGGATACGCCGTAGACCTCGCGGAGCAGGCGCGCGGCGGTCGTACCCATCACGACGACCTGTTCGCTGCGCTCCGAGATGAAGCGCACGGTCTCGAGCGCCCACGGCTCGGGCTTGGGCGCGACGGTGTGCAGCGTGGTGACGACGGGCTTCGTGCAGCTCTCGAGGAAGACGCGCAGATGGTCGTCGTACGTTCCGTCATGCCACAGGCCATAGAGCCCGAACTCGTGCTGAACGTTGACGATGTCGACGTTCGACGCGCTGATCGCGCTGGCGGCGTCGCGGTACGTGCTCGACTCCTCCTGACGGATGCGCCAGCGGACCTCCGGCCCGTAGGGCCGCGCCGCGCCCGGTTCGTTGATGGCGGCGGCGAAGATCCGCACGGCCGGATCGGCCGACTTCACCGCTGCCGAAAGATCCGCGGTGAACGTGGCGATGCCACAGCGCCGAGGGACCGAGGACGCGATGAAGGCAATGCGCATGAACCAATTCTCCCGACTGGGCGCTCGCTTGGAGGGTCGCTGGCCGCCCGCGAGGGCGCCGTTGGAGAGATGATCGAGGGGAGTGCCCGTGGTCAGTGTACCGCTAACGTGAGCCCTCGATAGGCAGCCCGGCGTTCCGCCAAGCGGTGAATCCACCGCGGAGATTCGCGGCTGTGATGCCGTGTCGTTCGAAGATGCTTGTCGCGAGGCTGGACCGGACGCCACTCGCGCAGTACACGACGAGCGTTCGCTCGCGCGGCACTTCGCCGATGCGCTGCTCGAGCTGCTCGTACGGGATGTGTTGCGCGCCGGGGACATGACCGTCGTCGTACTCGGACCGCTCGCGCACGTCGACGAGCGTTGCCCCCTCGCCCACGAGCCGTCCTGCGGTGCGCGCGTCGAGCTGCTGGATGGTCGCGGTGGCGTCATCCGACACAGCGATCGGCTCCGCGTACCCGCGCACGTCGTCGAAGCCGATGAGCGAGAGCTGCGCCCGTAGGCGCTCGGCCTGCTCTTCGTCACGCGTCAGCAGCACGATCGGCGTGCCATACGCGACGACCGCGCCACACCGGACCGCGAAGCCGTCGTTCCCGACGATGTTGAGCGCACCGCGCCGATGTCCGGCACCGTACAGATGCGGCGGACGCGGGTCGAGCAGCGCCGCGCCTGGCGGCAAGGGATCGCTCAGCAGCGGCAGTGGCCGGCGATCCGGCAACGTCGCGCCACGGTGGTTGAGCGCGCGCACGTGGGGGTAGTACGCGGGCGCGACGGGCAGGCCACGCGCGATCGTCTCGCGGAACTCGCGGAAGTCACCACCAGCGGCGCGCGCGACGTCGTTGTGGAGGCGCTCGAATCCGAGCGTCGTCCAACGCGATCCCGCGACGCTCGCCGTACAGGCGCTGCCGCCGCCATGCGTTGGGAACACGGCGACGTAGTCGGCGAGGCTCAGCACCTTGTCCCGCAGCGTCGCGTATGCGTCGCGCGCGAGCCGCTCCTCCAACTCAGGCCCGAGGAGATCCACGCGCGCGATATGTCCGACCAGCAGGGCGCCCCCGCTGAAGAGGTACTGCGGATCGTCGGCCCGGCGCAGGTCGCTCACGAGGAACGCCACGTGCTCGGGCGTGTGGCCTGGCGTCGCGACGCAGCGCACGCGGAGCGCGCCAACGTCGAGAGTCTGTCCGTCGCGCAGCGTCGTATGCGGGTATTCGACCCTTGCGTCGGGACCCGCGACCACGGCGATGGGCCGCAGCTCGGCCAGCGCGCGCGAGCCCGAGAGGTAGTCGTTGTGGACATGGGTCTCGAATGAATGCGTGATGAGGACGTCGAGCTTCGACGCCGCCGCGAGATACGCGTCGATGGCACGGTCGGGATCGACGAGGAACGCGACGCCGGCATCGGGATCGGCGACGAGGTAGCTCGCGTGGCCCAACCCAGCATCGAAGAACTGCTGCAGCAGCACGGGCCGAACGATAACGCCGGTGCCGAGGGCTAGACGGGGCCGAGCCCCGCGCTGCCGAGCACGCTCGGCAGCACCGAACCGAACAGGTACCCGGCGATGCCGGCAAAGGCCGCAAGGGCGACGACCTCGAGACCGGAACGGACCGGGTTGCGCTTCGTCCACCTCGTCTTGACGACGCCGATGACGAAGACGACGACACCGCAGAGCCCGATCGACGCGAAGGGTGCGATCGCGATCGGGAGGAGGAGATACGGGAGGATCGGAACGAGCGACGCGAGCCCGAACGAGCCACCCATCACGAGCGCACCCTGCAGTGCGCCAGGACCCTCCTCGATGACGAGGCCGAGCTCCTT
>JANNUM010000061.1:0-2233 GCA_031395235.1 Chloroflexota bacterium | reverse complement strand
TCTCTTTCAATGCGCCCCCGGGCACGTACCCCTACTACTGTGGAGTGCCGGGGCATCGCGAGGCTGGCATGCAGGGCACGCTCACCGTGAGATGACGCCGGTCGCCGCAAGCCCGACCGAGAGCGGGTCAGCGAGCGTTTCCAGTGCCGGCTCGCTTTCGGGAAGAGGTCGCAATCACGTGATGTGGTCATCTAAATAACATCGGCCGAGAGATGCGGCCGCAGCGGGGAGGGAGGGATTCGAACCCTCGAAGGCGCCTTACGGCATCCTTACAAGTTTAGCAAACTTGCGCACTAGGCCAACTATGCGACCTCCCCCGAGGTCTGCCTCACGAAAAGTCTAGCGGGTCACGCGAGACCACGTAGGCGCTCGCTAGCATCACTTTCATGTCCGACGATCGCATCCTCGCGATCGACATCGGCGCGGGCACGATGGACGTCCTCGTCCACGACCCCGCCCAGTCCATGGAGAACGCCGTCCAGCTCGTCCTGCCCTCCGCGACGGCGATCGCCGGCAAGAAGATCGCGGCGGCGCGCGAGTCCGGGCGCGACGTCTTCCTCCACGGCAACCTCATGGGCGGCTATCACACGAGCAACGCGGTATGGCGCCACCTCGAGGCCGGCCTCCGCGTTTACGCCACCGAGCGCGCGGCCGGGACGGTGCACGACGACCTCGATCTGCTGCGCAGCCGCGGCATCGTCATCACCGACGACGCACCCAAGAGCGCCATGCCGATCGAGCTCCGCGACCTCGACCTCGCTCGCCTCGCGGGCGCGCTCGCGCCGTACGAGGTCACGCTGCCGACGACCATCGCCGTCGCCGCGCAGGATCACGGCTTCTCGCCGAAGCATTCCAACCGGCTGTTCCGCTTCGAGCACTGGCGCCGTCTCCTCACGCCGGGCAGCACGCTCGCCGACCACATCTGGCGCGAGCCGCCCGAATACATGACCCGGCTGCGCGCGATACAGGCTGATGCGCCCGGCGCGATCGTCGCGGACACCGGACCGGCGGCCGTGCTCGGCGCGCTCGAAGACGACCTCGTTGGTCAAGCGTCACAGCTGGGCGCGTGCATCGTCAACGTCGGCAACCAACACACGCTCGGCCTCCTCGTTCGCGGCGAGGAGCTCTTCGGAGTTATGGAGCACCACACCGAGTCGATGGACACGAAGAAGCTGGACCGTCTCATCGCACGCCTCATCACGGGCAAGATCACGCACGACGAGGTCTTCAACGACGACGGGCACGGCGCGCTCGTGCTCGACGAGCGCTACCGCACCGCAGGTCCGTTCTCGTTCGTCGCGGTCACCGGTCCCAACCGCGCCATGGCCGCGCCGCTTGGCTGGTACTTCGCGGCACCGCACGGCGCGATGATGCTGTCGGGCTGCTTTGGCCTCGTGCGCGGCGTACAGCGTCTGCGACAATCGTCAGCAGCGGGCGCGCGTGGAGGAGTGGCAGGGTGAAGCAGATCATCGGCAACCGATCGGGAAATCCGGTCCTGAAGGAATCGACGTTCAAGGGATTCGAGGCCGTCGCCGAAGGCGAGGGCATGACGATCGAGGGGACCGTGAACCGGACGTACGTCCTGTTCCTCCTGCTCCTCGTCGGAGTCGCCGGCGCGGTCGTTGCGGACGAGAGCGCTCTCTACGGCCTCATGATGCTGGGCGCCATCGGTGGGCTCGTCGTCGCCGTCGCGACCGTCGCTCGCAAGCAATGGGCGCCGATCACAGCGCCGATCTACGCGTTGCTCGAAGGGCTCTTCGTCGGCGCGATATCGCTGGTGATGGAGGCCGCGTATCCGGGGATCGTCCTCCCGGCGGTATCGCTCACGTTCGGCACGCTGTTCGCCCTGCTCGCGGCGTACCGCTCCGGTCTCATCAAGGTGACCGAGAACTTCAAGCTCGGCGTCGCGGCCGCGACCGGGGCGATCTTCGTCGTCTATCTCGCGCAGTTCGTCCTGGGCATCGTCGGCGTGCAGGTCGGCTTTCTCCACGAGGCGATCTTCGGGGCCGGTCTGCTCGGGATCGGCGTAAGCGTGGTCGTCATCGTCGTCGCCGCGCTCAACCTTGTGCTCGACTTCGACTTCATCGAGCAGGGCGCCGCGGGGCGCGCGCCGAAGTACATGGAGTGGTACGGCGCCTTCGGGCTGCTCGTCACGCTGATCTGGCTCTACCTCGAGATCCTGCGCCTGCTCTCGAAACTGCGCAGCCGCTGAACCTCATAGCCAGGTGGAAGG
>JANNUM010000041.1:0-3333 GCA_031395235.1 Chloroflexota bacterium | reverse complement strand
AGCCCCACGGCGGAGAGGGCGTCGTGACGGAACGAGCGCGCGGGATCGCCGCCGAGACGACCTGCGGCGATAGAGAGCGCGCTGCCGGCCGCGGCCGCGAACGGGATGAGGATCCGCAGCGCCGAGGCGACCGCCGGATCGCTGAGCTGGTCCGGCCACTCCTGGGTGAGCGCGCGCCAGGTCGCGAGCGTGAGCGCGATGCCGAAGAGAGCGTGCGCCAGCGTGGTCAAGGCGGGTGAAGTGTCGCGGAAACGATCAGCGCGTTTTTGCGAGCACCCCACGGAGCCATCCGCGGATGCGCTCCTTTTCGCCCTCAGAGATATCCAGCAGCTCGATCCGCTCTGCAAGCGTTTTCGGATCCAGCAGCGCTGCCTTGAGCATGGCGGTCGCGAAGTCGTAATCCTTCTGACGGCCAGCGACCATCTTCGCGAGCAAGCAGTCGTGCGGCTCCAGACACAACCCGCGGCCCGGGTGGGTGGACGGGTTGTCCAGCGTCACGAGACGGTCCCGCCAGCCTTCAGGCAACACAGCCGTCTTGAGACTCACGCCCTGCGCGTATATGCCAAAGGTCTCGTGAAACTGAGAGCCCTCACCGAGAGAGCCATCGATCAGATCTGATTTCTCCTCGTCGCCGTCCAGGGACGCAACGTCTGCCTCGATCGAGCGGATCGCCTCCGGTGGCAGCCTCGTCTCGTCCCACGACCCAAGAACGGACTGGCTACCGATGACGAGAAGCTCCTCGTGCTTGATGATCTGGGCCGCTGCACGGAGGATGTGCTCGAGTTGCGCCCGCTTCACGCCGCGGCGTGCTTCCAGTACCGGGCAAAAGCGTCGAGCACCTCTCGCCGCTCGCTCTCCGAAAGTACGCCCGGGAAGGGCGAGTTCTGGCGCAGCTCCGCCGCATCAGGTGAAGTGGACGTAAGCGTTTCCATCACGACCTCCGGACCCATAGCGAGCACGTCCTGCCAACGCTTGACCCAGTGCTCTGCAGTGCTTGCGGCGTGGACTTGCGCAAAGCGTTCGAGGTTCCGACGGGCGTGCTTGAGCACACGCTCGGGATCACGCGCAAGGCGGGCGGCCACCGCGCGGTTCAGCCACAGCGACCGCAGCTCTTCGCGAGTCATGCCCCTGCGGCCACGCACGAGCGCCTCCACGTCGCGGCGACGTAGACGTCTATGCACGGGCGTCCTCAGGCAATCGAGCTCGCCGCTTTCGCACAGATCGACGACATGCTGACGAGAGGTACCCAGCAGCCGGGCAGCCTCTCCGGTAGTCAGAAGGTCGCGCTCGGGGACGCCCACGGCTGAAAGCCTACCAGCCAAACACAACAAACGCAAGAGTCTGATCCCAGGTTGTGTCGAAGTCATGGCGTTGAGACGGATCAGGTAGATCTCGGTCAGCGGCTGTTCGCGACCGTGGCCGCACTACACGAAGGCACGGAACGGGGCACGGGAAGAGTCGCGCGGCGCAGTGGTCAGAACTGTGGTCAGCACCAAGGCACGGATCGTCAGCGATCTCGTCGCCCACGGAGTCGCTCGAGCAACTCGGCGGCCTCGGCCTGGCTTCGAAGCTTGCGGACCTCCTCGAGCGAGACGCCGAGCTTGCGCAGATGCAGCACGGTGGCGGCAGACAGAAGTGGCGGAGCCGCGGGCGCGATGACGGGCAGCTCCGCGCGTCGCGCCGGCCCGCCCTCGCGCACGACGCGCCAGAACTCCTCCTCCGAGACCTGCAGCTGCTCGCGGAGGATCGCGGCGAAGAGCCCGGCGTCGCCAACCTCGCCCGAGCCGAAGGAGATCTTCGTCCGGAGCGCCCGGCCATCAGGCAGGCGTTTGGTGTAGCGCCAGTGATCGGTGCGCTTCTTCGGATCCCAGCGGTCGTTGTCGCAGAACTTCCTGAGGTCGCGGTGCGTCGGCTGCGACACGCGTCACCGGCTCGCGGCGACGGCGACCTCGGACACGGGAGGCTCGTTCTCTTCGACAAGGAGCGAGGTGCGATCTCCGGGTGCGGTGAGCGCGAAGCGCAGCAGCCACGGCAGGTGCGCGACGCGATCGGTGTGCCGGTAGAAGTCGAAGTCCGAGAAGAAGTCCTCGCAGTAGTCGGCGAGTTCGGCCGCGAGCGCGTCGATCGCGCTCTCGACCGAGTCGCCCCGCGCGACGAGTCCGAACTGCGGCAGCGTGGCGATCACAGACTCGCCGAGGCTCAGCTTCGCGTCGAATCGGCAGGCGGCGAGCGCCGGAAGCATGTCGGCGAGGGGCAGGACGAGCGCGGCCTCCTGGCCGCGGCTCCGTTCGACGATCTGCGGCAGGTGCTCGCGGACGACGCTGGAGATAAAGCCGGAGAAGTTCTCCTTAGCCTCCGCGAAAGCCACGGTCCGGATCGCCGGGTTCTTGTTCATGCCGCCCAATGTACGCCTACTGGCCAGTCTGGTCAATCTGGCCACTTGAAGTAGCACGTGTGCTACACTGCCCCGCGTGTCACGCGAGATCACTCAACGAGAGCTGCGCAACGAGAGTGGCGAGATCATGCGCGCGCTGGACCGCGGGGAGGCGTTCGTCGTGACGCGCAACGGCGTTCCGGTCGGCGAGCTTACGCCGCTCCGACAGCGGCGGTTCGTCGCAGCCGAAGCCGCCATCGCCGTCTTCGCCGGCGCACCGGCGGTCGAACCCAAGCGCTTCCGCGCCGACGTCGACGCTCTGCTCGACCAGGATCCGACTCCACGTGCGTGAACAACGCCGCCCTCGCGGGATCCTCGATACGTCGGTGGTCATCGAACTGGAACGGATCGACCCGGTGGACCTACCGGTCGAGCTCGCGGTATCGGCGGTGACGCTGGCCGAGCTCGCAGCTGGACCGCATGCCACCTCCGACCCTGCGGAGCGCGCCAGCCGCCAGGACAGGCTGCAACGGGCCGAGGCCACCTTTGACCCTCTACCCCTGGACGGCACGGTCGCCCGCGCCTACGGCCGCATCTACGCCGCGGTCGCGGCCGCAGGACGCAAGGCCCGCGGTAGGCGGGCCCTCGACCTGCTGATCGCGGCCACCGCGCTCGCATCCGGCCTGCCGCTGTACACGCGCAATCCAGAAGACTTCGGCGAACTGGTCAGCCTGATCGAGATCGTGACGGTTGAACCATCACGCGGAGCGTGATCGGCCACTAGGCAAGTGCCCGGACGCCGCGACCTCGAGCCGCCGTCAGGCGTGACCGTTGAAACCGGACACGCGCACCGCGAAGGCTGGGCCGCACTCAGCCGAGCGCGAGGGGGATGTCCAGTCCCTCCTTGCGCGCGGCTGCGGCGAGATCGCGATCGAACGTCGCGAACGCGACGGGGAGTT
>JANNUM010000028.1:0-8693 GCA_031395235.1 Chloroflexota bacterium | reverse complement strand
TGCTGACGAGCGATCCGCTGCGGCTCCTCGTCGACGGGACCGAGACACTGGCAAGCGCGCTCGACGAACGCGCGGCCGCCGCGGCCCGTGGCGCGGGCACAGTGCGTGGCGGGCGCCACGAGCTGCGCGCGCCGATGCCCGGTCTGCTCAAAGCGGTGCACGTCGCGGAAGGCGACGTCGTGGAGTCGGGTGCGCCGCTCATGACGCTCGAGGCGATGAAGATGGAGAACGAGCTCCTTGCGCCAGCGCGGGGCCGCGTCGTGCGGCTCGCCGTCGGTGCGGGAACGAAGGTCGAGGGCGGTGCCATGCTGGCCGTGCTCGAGGAGGCGGAGTGAGGAAGCTTGTCATCGCCGCGGTCGTTGTTCTCGTCATCGTCGGCGCGATCACGACGGCGTTCGGCCTGCTGGTGCTGCGACCGCTGCCGGCGCTCGACGCCGACGAACGCCTCCTCGGCCTGCACGAGCGCGTCGAGGTCCTGCGCGACAAGTACGGCGTGCCGCACATCTTCGCCACCGATCAACACGATCTCTTCTTCGCGCAGGGTTACGTCACCGCGCAGGACCGCCTGTGGCAGATGGACATCTACCGGCGCGCCGCGCAGGGACGGCTCGCGGAAGTGCTTGGCGAGTCGGCGCTCGAGTCCGATCGCTTCATGCGCACGATCGGACTCGGTCGCGCGGCGCGGCTCGACCTGTCCGTGATCTCCGACGAGGCGCGCGGCTTCCTCGAGGCCTACATGGAGGGCGTGAACAAATTCCTCCAGCAGCACGGCGAGAGCCTGCCGGTGGAGTTCACCATCCTCGGCTACCGGCCCGAGCCGTGGACGACGCTCGACACGCTCGCGATCGCCAAGCTGCAGCTCTACGACGCCGCGGGGAATTACACGCAGGAGCTGCTGCGCGCGAGCATCGCCGCGCGCCTCGGGCCCGAGGTGCTTGCGACGCTCCTCCCCGACGCGGCGACGGACGCGATCGCGGTCGACCCGCGCGCGTGGGCACTCGTGGCTCCTGAGATGTCGCCCGGCCTCCCCGGCGACGGACCAGCGGTGCTCGCGAGCGTGCTGGGCGGCGCGGGGCAGGGACTCGGTTCGAATTGCTGGGCGCTGAGTGGCTCGCGTACGGCGACAGGGAAGCCGCTCCTCGCAGGCGATCCGCATCTGCCGGTGCGCAACCCGAGCATCTGGTACGAGGTCGCGCTCGACGCCGGCGAGCTGCACCTCATCGGTTTCTCCATCCCGGGCGTGCCGGGCGTCGTGATCGGACACAACGACCGCGTCGCGTGGAGCTTCACCTACGCGCTCGCCGATACGCAGGACCTCTTCGTCGAGCGCCAGGACCCCTTCGACCTGCGCCGCTACGAGTTCGAGGGGCGCATGGAGAACGCGACCTTCATCCGCGAGGTGATCGAAGTGAAGGGCCGCGCCGATCCGGTGGTCGTCGATGTCGTGACCACGCGGCACGGGCCGATCCTCACTCCGGTGCTGAAGGAGCAGAAGGCGCAGCTCGCGCTGCGCTGGAGCGCGCTCGACGGGACGCGCACGGTCGAGGCGGTGCTCGGAATGGGCCGCGCGCGCAACTTCACCGAGTTCCGCGCAGCGGCCGCGCTCTTCGTCGGCGCGACGCTCTCGGCGTGTTACGCGGATGTCGACGGGCACATCGGCTACCTGCTCGTCGGCCGTCTGCCCGATCGCAAGGCTGGCGATGGCCGGCTACCGGTCCCGGGCTGGAGCGGCCAATACGAATGGCGCGGACTACGCCCCGCGGACGACAACCCGTTCCTCCTCGACCCGCCCGGCGGTGTCGTGCTCAACGCGAACAACCGGCCGGTGGACCGCGCGACCGAGACCGGCTGGGAGGGTGAGTGGGATCCCGGCTTCCGCTACGCGTTCCTACGTTCCGCGCTCGCGGGCCTCAGCGGCGCGGACGTCGCGCGCTTCCGCTCGCTGCAGATGGACGTCACGTCGCTGCCGGTGCAGCGCTTCCGCGCGACGATCCTCTCCGCGCGCGCGGCAAGCCCGCTCGCCGCCGAGGCGCAGCGTCTCGTGCGTGAATGGGACGGCGTGCTCGGCGTGGACTCCGCGGCGGCGGCCGTTTACGAAGCGTGGCTCGTGCACATGTGCGAGCGCACGTTCCGCGACAAGCTCGGGCCCTCGCTCTACGAGCAGTACCTCACTGACGGCCGGCCGACGTTCGCGCTGTACGACCTCATCGGCTCGCCGTCGAGCACCTGGTTCGCCGATCTCGCCAGGGGCGAAGCGGGCGACCGCGACGCGATCGCGGCGGCGGCGCTCGAGGATGCGGTACGCGATCTCGCGAAGCGACTCGGCCCGACGACCGCGTCATGGCGCTGGGGCGACCTGCACACGATCTCGTTCGAGCATCCGCTCTCCGCGGCGAAGCCGCTCGACCGGATCTTCACCATCGGACCGGTGCGCCGCCCCGGCGACGGCTACTCGCCGAACAACGGCGCGTACTCATTGCTGCGGCCATTCGCGCTGCGCAGCCACGCATCGGAGCGGCAGATCGTCGATCTCGCCGACGTCGACACCTCGCTCTCGATCATCCCGACGGGTCAGAGCGGCCAGCCGTTCTCGCAGCACTGGGGCGATCAGACGACGATGTGGGCGAACGGCGAGTACAAGCCGATGGCGCTCTCGCGCGAGCGCATCGGACCGCTCGAAGGAAAGCTCGTTCTCCGAGCGCGCTGACTGCAGATCAGGCATCCCGCCGCAGCGCCAACAGTTCCGCCTTCACGCCGGGACTGCTACGTTCGACGGCGCGCCTCAAGGCGACGGCCGAGATCGTCGTGATGTGCTCCTCGATGTACACCCTGACCGCGTCCGGGTAGGCGTGGCCCATCTCGCGTAGCAGCCAGCCCACCGCTTTCTGCACGTACTCTCGCTCGTCCTGTAGGCATGTCGTGACGAGCGGCAGGGCGCGGTCGAGAGGCACGAAGACGGCGTTCTTACCGGAGTAGTGGATGAGGCTGACCAGCGAGATCCGTCGAAGCCACTGGTCTTCCGACCTGTTCCACACCTCGAGCTGCGGGTACACCTCATCGGGATCGCTCGCGAGGATCCAGGAGTAGAGCGAACCCAGTCCGTCGCAGTGGCACCAGTTGTCGACGCGCTCGTGCCAGTTACGCACTACCGACCAGAGCGCGGGGCTCACCCGCTTTCTGACGAGCGGGGCGTAGTACTCGAGTGCCGCAAAGAGGACATCGCCGTAGGGCGAGATGTGCCAGAGACGATCCCAGATCGCGAGTACCTCTTCCGCCGGGAGGTCGAAGAAGGAGAAGCCCGCTTTGACCCGCTTCCGCAGGGCCGGGAAGCGGATGCCAAGGTGCTCGATCGACGAGCCGCGATCCTTCGCGACGGCTGCGCCCAGCCGCGGGTTGCCGATCTCGCGCAGCGCGGCGACGACCTCGTCGTGGTACTCGTCGACCACGCGTCGTGGGATCTTCCTGGTGGTCATGCGCCGACACCGTCCATTCGTCCGCGATTAGACAGTGCTCGCGCCGCCGATGCCGGGCGGCGCACTCGCCGACTGCTGCGTACCATCGCGGCATGACCGAGCCGCGTCGTGTTACCGAGCGCGCACGCTTCGAGACGACGTACGGTGCGCCGCTGCCGCCGTCCTACTCCGACGACGACGCGTATCGCGAGGCGATTGAGCGTATCGGACTTCCCGGGGAGCCGCCGTACACGCGGGGCGTACAGCCGACGATGTACCGCGGCCGCCTGTGGACCATGCGACAGTACGCGGGCTTCGGCACAGCCGAGGAGACGAACGCGCGTTTCCGCTATCTGCTCGAGCACGGGCAGACCGGTCTCTCCGTCGCGTTCGACCTGCCGACCCAGATGGGCTACGACGCGGACGATCCGCAGGTCGCCGGCGAGGTGGGGAAGGTCGGCGTCTCGATCTCGAGCCTCGACGATCTCGAGCAGCTCTTCAGTGGCATCCCGCTCGACAAAGTGACGACCTCGATGACGATCAACGCCACCGCGGCGATCCTCCTCGCGATGTACGTGGCAGTCGCGAAGAAGCAGGGGGTCCCGCTCGAGCGCATCGGCGGCACGACCCAGAACGACATCCTGAAGGAGTACATCGCCCGCGGGACGTACATCTTCCCGCCGCGACCATCGCTGCGCCTGGTGACCGATCTCATCGCGTACTGCGCCGCCGAGTTGCCGCGTTGGAATCCGATCTCGATCAGCGGCTACCACATCCGTGAGGCCGGCTCCGACTCGGTGCAGGAGCTCGCGTTCACGTTCGCCGACGCGATCGAATACGTGGAGGGTGCCCTCAAGGCCGGCCTCAGCGTCGATGCGTTCGCGCCGCAGCTCTCGTTCTTCTTTGCCGCGCACTCGACGCTCCTCGAAGAGGTCGCGAAGTTCCGCGCTGCTCGCCGCGTGTGGGCCGACGTCATGCGCGACCGCTTCGGCGCGACGCGCGCGGACGCCCTCGCGCTCCGCTTCCACACGCAGACGATGGGATCGACGCTCACCGCGCAGCAGCCGCTCAACAACATCGTGCGCACCGCGATCGAGGCTCTTGCGGCCGTGCTCGGCGGTACGCAGTCGCTGCACACGAATGCCTACGACGAGGCGCTCGCGCTGCCCAGCGAGGAGTCGGCGCGGACCGCGCTCCGGACGCAGCAGATCATCGCGGAGGAGACGGGCGCCGCGGACACGATCGACCCGTTCGGGGGCGCATACGCGATCGAGTCGCTGACCGCGGATATCGAGCGTCGCGTCCACGCCGAGCTCCAGAAGCTCGCCGGTATGGGCGGCGCGCTCGCGGCCATCGAGAAGGGCTACCAGATGCGCGCGATCGAGGACTCCGCGTACGCGCAGCAGAAGGCGGTCGAGAGCGGCGAGAAGGTGATCGTCGGGGTGAACGCCTACCGCTCCGAGGGCGACGATCCCGTGCCGTCACTCCAGCGTGTCGATGACGTGGTCGTCCGCTCGGGGGCCGAGCGTCTGCGCACGGCGCGCGCGAAGCGTGACCGTGCCGCGGCCGAACGCGCCCGCGCGGACCTGTTCACCGCCGCGCGCGGGAGCGCCAATCTCGTCGTGCCGATCGTCGCGGCGGTCGAGGCGGGCGTGACGCTGGGCGAGATCTGCGCCGATCTGCGCACCGTGTTCGGCGTGTACCACCCGCCGCGCGCATGAAAGGGATCGGCGCGGGCGAGCTGCATCATGTCGCGATCGCGGTGCCGTCGCTCGCCGAGGTCATCCCCTTCTATCGCGACCTGCTCGGCTACCGCGTCGACGAGCCGCGTCTGGTCGCCGACCAGCACGTCCGCGTGGCCTTTGCGACGCGGGACGGATCGCGCGTCGAGCTGCTCGAGCCGACCGATGCGGAGTCAGGCGTGGCGCGCTTCGTCGCCGAGCGCGGCCGCCCGACGCTGCACCACCTTTGCTTCGTCGTCGATGACCTCGCGGGCACGCTCGTGCGCCTGGCGGCCGAGGGTGTCGAGCTCGTCGATCACGCGCCGCGCCGCGGCGCCCTGGGTCTCGTTGCGTTCCTTCATCCGCGCGCCGCGAATGGGGTGCTCATCGAGCTCATCGATCGCGAGAGCGTGCGCGGCTAGACCTCGGTCCGCTCCACTAAACCGAATACCATGTGATGCGATGAGACCCCGGATCGCGGTGACCTTGTGCGGTCATGCCACGCGTCGCTGTGTCGTCGCGCGCGATCAGTACTTAGGCGCGATCCGCCGCGCCGGCGCCGAGCCGATCGCGGTCGATCCGACCGACGTGTCTCCCGACGAGTTCGACGGGCTCTGTCTCACCGGCGGTGGCGATATCGACCCGGCTCGCTATGGCGAGGTCGAAACCGCGTCGGAGGACATTGATGCCGCGCGCGACACCATGGAGTTGGCGCTCCTGGAGCGCGCGCTTGCGCGCGACATCCCGGTCCTCGGCATCTGCCGCGGCTTCCAGCTGATCAACATCCGCTTTGGCGGGTCGCTCGAACAGCACCATCTCGGCCATTCGCCGAAGTACCCGCCCGGCGGCACGCCTGTCTCGGACGACCCGGCCGGCGCGGACGCCGTTCGCCATGTCCTCGTGGCCGAGGCCGGATCGAAGCTCGCCGCGGCGTGCGGTGACGAGGCTTTCGTCGTGAACTCGAGCCACCATCAGGTGATCACGGCCGACCGCCTCGCCGCGGAGCTGCGAGCCACCGCGCGCGTCGGCGAGCTCGACGAGGCCCTTGAGTCGCCGAGCCACTTCTGGGTCGTCGCGGTGCAGTGGCATCCCGAGCGCACCGCCCAGGTGGCGGCCGCCGCCACGCGGATCTTCGACGCGTTCATCACGGCGGCCAGTCGGACACCGGTCCCCGCGGCGTGACCACCTCGACCGAGCTCGTCGCTTCGGTCGAGATCGCGCACGAGGCGCGGACAGAGCGCATCCCTCCCGGCGCGTCCGACGGCCCCGTACTGCGTGTGATCCCGGGCGACGTCGTGCGCGTCGTGGCGCTGCTCGGGCGTGACCCGCGGCTCGCTCCCGCGATGGCCTTCGGTGCCCTTGCCGGCGGCGCGTCGCTCGTCGGTCTCGTCGGCACGCGCGACGGACGAACGTTCGTCGAGCGCGCGGAGCTGCTCCGTGACGCCCACCCCGACCTCGTCGTGGTGCTCGCCCCCGATCGCAGCGACGTGGCCGGTCTGGTCGAGCTCGCCGAGGCACTGCGCTTCGGCTGCGAGCATCAGCATCCGCTGCCGCACATCCTCGTCTCGGCGGACGAACGCGTCCGCGATCGCATCGCCGCGTCGTGTCCCGCGAACGCGATCGAATCGCTGCCCGATGTGCGCACCGTCGTCGGACGCGACGCGCTGGTGGCGCGTTTCCGCGCGGTGCGTCGGCGCGCGCAAGGTGATGTCGTGCTGCGCGATGAGGCGCTCGAGGCCGCGGCGCGCGCGATGGCGGCGAGCGCGACCGCCGAGGTCGTGCTGCTCGATGTCACTGGTGGCGCGACCTCGCTCATCCACGCGCGGCCGGACGGCGTCGTGCTCGGGATCCACCAGCGGCTCGGCGTTGGTGCGGCGGCGGACCTGGTCGTGGCGCGCGCTGGACTTGATCGCGTGCGCCGCTGGATCCCACGTGCGGTCGAGGCGCCCGCGCTCCTCGAGCGTGTGTTCAACCGCGCGCGCTGGCCGGACGCGATCCCCGCGTCGGTGCTCGCACTTTCGCTCGAGATGGCGCTCGCGCGCGAAGCCATCGCGCACACGCTCGCGGACGCGGAGCGCGCCGGCGTCTCGCTCGAAGGATCCTGGGCCGCTCCGCTGGTCGTGCTTACCGGCCGGCTGGCGGAGCTTCCGCGAGCCGCGCAGTCGCTGCTCATCGCGATCGATGCCTTCGGACCGAACGGACCGGCGCTCGTGTCCCGTGCGTCAGGTGACACGCTCGTTGCCGCTGGCGCGCTTGCCGCACGCGGCCGCGTCGCGACGATGCCTGCCTCGGATCCGATCGCGATCTACGTCTCGATGTGGCCGCGGCGTTCCGCCGCGGTGCGCGTCAAGGATGCGAACGGCGTCGTCGAGGAACGCGTGGCGCGCGGCTCGTTCCTGCTCGTTCCGACCAAGGGCGCGGTCGAGATCGTGATGCCGGGGACGACCGTTCGTCCGAGCGCGGAGCATCCCGGTCTCGGCGTCGTGATCGACGCGCGCGGTCGCCCCCTTGCGCTCCCACCGCGCGACGCGGAGCGCATTCCGACACTCGCGCGCTGGAACGCCGCGCTCGACGTGCTCCCCGCGGAGACGCGCTGATGCCATGGCGGTACTGGCGCCACTCGGCGGATCACCCGCTCCCCCTCGGCGCGAGCGAGCGCGCCGCGGAGGGTCAGGAGGTCCATGCCGGCGACGTTCTCGCCGCGGGCACGACCTACGGCACGCCGGTGAAGGTAGCCGGCGCGCGCCGCTTGGGTGTCGCGCCCGAGGATCTCGCACGCGTCATGCGTGTCGCCGTCGGTGGCGAGGTCGAGAGGCGAACGGTCATCGCCCGCACCGGCCGTCGTTTCGCGCGGGCGGTCTCGTCGCCGATCGCGGGGCGCGTGATCCATCAGCGTGCCGACGGCGATCTCTACGTCGCGCCGATCGTCGGCCGCTGGGTCGTGCGATCCACGCTCGACGGCGAGGTCTCGCGCGCGGACGACGCGTGCGTCACCGTCGAGGGATCGGCCTGGGCGCTGCAGGGCGTCGCCGGCTACGGGCCTGACGCGATCGGTGAGATCGGCCTCGCGGTGGACGCGCCGACCGACGAGCTGCACCCGTCGCGGATCGATGTCCGGATGCGCGACCGCATCCTCATCAGCGGCGCGCGCGCCACCGCGGAAACGATCACCCGCGCGCACGCCTGCGGTGTTGCCGCGGTCGTGGCCGGCGCGGCGCCGGCCGGCGGCCTGCGCGTCGTCTACGGCGACGAGGCGACGGCATCCGGCGCGACCACCGGCCCCGAGGCGCCGACGGTCCTGTGCCTCATCGGTTTCGGCACGGCGCCACTGCCGCGCGAGGTGTTCATCCCGCTCGTCGCGCTCGCGGGCGCCCGCGCCGCGGTGCATACGGCGTCAGCGCGGCTCTTCGTGTTCGCGCCCGAGAACGCGGGCGACTTCGCGCAGGGCGCGCCATCGTTGGCGCTGGCCAACGACTGGCTCGGCGCGCGGCCGATGGACGAGCATCTCACGCTCGCCGGG
>JANNUM010000023.1:0-3924 GCA_031395235.1 Chloroflexota bacterium | reverse complement strand
CGCGATGCGTGACGCGATCGAACGGGTATAGACGCGTCTGATCGTCCTTGACGCCTCGGCTGCAACCGAACTCGTTCTGGAGCGTGAGGCCGCCGCACCTATCAGACATATCCTCACGGACCAGATCGCGCTCGTGCCGGTCTTCTTCGATGCAGAGGTCTTCGCGGCCGTGCGCGGACTCATCCGCCGCCGAGAGATCGACGTAGAGCAAGGCCGACATGCGTTATTCGTACTCGGGAATATCCGCGTCCGCCGTGCCGCTGTCACGCCACTCATCGCCGAAGCCTTCGTCATCCGAGACCGGTTCGGTCCGTACGACGCGTTCTATGCGATCGTCGCGCGTTTGAGCGAAGCGACCCTTCTGACTACAGATCGTGCTCTTGCGCGTGCGGCTGAGGGTTACTGTGAGGTCGAGTTCGTCGCGCTGAGGTAGTGCGTCACTTCGTCATCTGGTAGTCGAGTCTCGCGCGCCCGCTGAGCATCCGCGAGACGTTGTGCTGCTCGGGGTATCCCGACTTCACGAAGAAGATCTCGAAGAAGCCTTCCTTGGCGAAGACCGAACCGAGATCGAGCAGGTACCAGCCATCCTTATCGGTGCGGCTCCAGCAGACCGCTCCGGGTTTTCCTGGCGTGATGCAGACCTGGTCCACCGGCGCGCCGCTCGCCGCGTCGGTCACGCGCCCGATGATCGCGAAGGTGCTTGCGTTCGCGAAAAGCTGCTCGGCCTTCTTCTCCTCGAGTCGCTCGACGTACGCGATGGTCGCCTTGTCGCACGCGGCGCCGGCGGCCAGCTCCTGCCTCCAGGTCGCGCGGTTCGCGTCGTCGAACGGGGATAGCCCAGCGACGACGCGTGTGGGTTCGGGGCAGCCCTGCGTCGGCGTTGGCGTTGGCTGACTCTGCGCGCAGCCGGATACGGCCAGGGCGAGGACGGCAGCGAGCGCAAGCACTCGGTGCATCTCCCCATATGCTGAGGCAGTGAGGGACAAGAAGGGGAACGGCGAGCGCGACTGGGGCAATATCGACTGGTCCAACCTCGATCTCTCATCGCTGGGCCTGCGCCGCGGGAACGCGCCCCGCCCTCCATCGGGCCGCAGCGTCGCCATCACGATCCTCGCGGTCCTCCTTCTGGTCGTGCCCCTGCTGCTCATCCCGCTGAACGAGTTCCTCACCGATCTCCTGTGGTTCCGCAGCCTTGGCCTCGAGGACGTCTACCTCCGCCGGTACATCGCCGGATTCTGGGCGTTCGTCGCGTTCTTCCTGATCTTCTTCGCCCTCGCCGTGCCCAACCTCTACCTCGCGCTCCGCCCGCAAGTGCCGCGCGTCGTCGTCGAGGCGGAGCGGCCGCGGACCCCCGCGCTCGCGCAGACGCTGCGACTCCTCTGGGTGATCACGATCCCGGCCTTCTTCTTCGGCCTGGCGGGCGGCGACCAGTGGGACCAGCTCCTGCGTTTTCTGAACGCCGTCCCGTTCGGAGTGAGCGATCCGCTGTTCGGCCGTGACATCGGCTTCTACTTCTTCACGCTGCCCGTCCTCGATTTCGTGCGTGGCTGGTCGATCGCCGCGGTCCTCGTCATCGCCGCGGGCGTCGTCTTCCTGTACGCGGTCCGCGGCGTCATCGGCGTCGCGACCAGCACGATCAGCCGCGGCGACCTCGGCGTGGCCGGCCGCACCGCGCTCGCCCTCGCGCGACCGGCCCGCGCGCACCTCTCGGTGCTCGGCGGCATCTTCCTCCTCCTCGTCGCGGGTGGCTACGTCCTCGATCAGTACGACCTGCTCTTCCGCAGCGAACGCGTTCTCACCGGCGCCGGCTTCGCCAGCGTCAACGCGCGCATCCCCGCGCTCACGATCCTCGCGTTCATCGTTGGCATCGCGGCGGTGGCGTGCTTCGCGAATGCGTTCGCGCGGACGGTGTGGGTCATGGGCGGCGCGCTCGTGGTGTGGTTCGCCGCGACCGTGCTCGTGGGCGGCATATATCCCGCGCTGGTGCAGAACTTCATCGTCACGCCCGACGAGCTGAACAAGGAGCGTCCGTACCTCGAACGCAGCATCGCGGGGACACGGGCCGCGTACGCGCTCGACAAGGTCGAGGAGTCGCTGTTCAACGTTTCCGAGACACCCAGTCAGGCGGAGGCGAGGCAAGAGTTCTCCGACACGCTCTCGGTGCGGCTGTGGGACTACAACCGGCTGCTCTCAGCGTTCGACCAGCTGCAGGCGCTCCGCCAGTACTACGACTTCGTCGATGTCGACGTCGACCGTTACGCCATCGGCGGCCGCGAGGTGCCGATGATGCTGTCCGCGCGAGAGCTCAACACCGCGTCGCTGCCGCAGAGCTGGGTGAACCGCCATCTGCAGTTCACGCACGGCTTCGGCGCGGTGATGACGCCGGTCGGCGGCGTCACGCCCGAGGGCCAGCCGCAGTTCCTGGTCAAGGACATACCGCCGCAGGGCGAGCCGAAGATCGAGCAGCCACGCATCTACTACGGAGAGCTCACGAACGATTACGTGATCGTCGGCACCGGAATGGAGGAGTTCGACTACCCACAGGAAGGCTCGGACGCGCGTACGCGCTATTCGGGCAGCGGTGGTGTCGGCGTCAGCTCGCTCTGGGACCGCCTCCTCTTCACGCTGCGCTTCGGCGAGACGAACCTGCTCGTCAGCGACCAGATCCGCTCCGAGAGCCGACTGCTGTTCCACCGCAACATCACCGAGCGCCAGCAGCTCATCGCGCCGTTCCTCGAGTACGACCACGACCCGTATCTTGTCGTCGCCGACGGCAAGCTCTGGTGGATCAACGACGCCTACACCGTCGGGGACCGTTACCCCTACAGCGAGCGCTTCGACAGGCTGGTGCGTGGCGGCACGCGGGTGGCCGACGGCGACCTGAACTACATCCGGAACAGCGTCAAGGTGGTCACGAACGCCTATGACGGGTCCATCGCCTACTACGTGATCGACGAGACCGACCCCGTCGTGCGCACGCTCCGCGCGATCTATCCGAGCCTCTTCAAGACGCTGGCCGAGATGCCGCAGAGCCTCAAGGACCACCTGCGCTATCCCGAGGATCTTTTCTCGATCCAGGCGCAGGTGTTCGCGATCTACCACATGACCGACATCGACAACTTCTACAACCGCGCCGACGCCTGGCGGATCGCGAACAAGGTGTTGGAGCAGGGTCAGGCGAAGGCACCGATCGAGCCGTACTACGTCACGACGCGGCTGCCGGGCTCGGACCGCAAGGAGTTCATCCTCTTCGTCCCGATGACCCCCGCAGGCGGAGCGCGCGACAACATGGTCGCGTGGATCGCGGGCCGCGCTGATGCGCCGGATTACGGCAAGCTGCGCGTGCTCCGCTTCCCGCAGGACCGGCAGATCTTCGGTCCGCTGCAGATCGAAGGGATCATCGACAGCGACGCGACCATCAAGCAGCAGCTCACGCTGCTCTGTCCGCAGGGCGGCGGATCGACGTGCTTCCGCGGCAATCTGCTCGTGCTGCCGGTGGGTAACTCGTTCCTCTACGTCGAGGGGCTGTTCGTACAGGCGACGCAGGGCCGCATCCCGCAGCTGCAGCGCGTGATCCTCGCGACGCAGGGTCGGGTCGTCATGGCCCCGACCTTCGAGGGCGCGCTCGATCAGCTCTTCGGTCCGGGCACCACGCCACCGCCGACGCAGCCGCCGGGTACGACGCCCCCGCCCGGCACGACCCCGCCGCCTGGCACGACGCCGCCCACCGCAGCCATCGCCGAGCTCGTGCGCGCCGCGACCGAGCACTTCCAGCAGGCGCAGGCCGCGCTCCGGAACGGCGACTTCGCCGAGTACGGTCGCCTGATCACGCTTCTCCAGGACGACCTCGCCCGACTCCGTGCCGCCACGGGTCAATAGCAAGCCCGCGGTCCTCGCGGCCCTCGTTCTGGGACTCTTCTGGTG
>JANNUM010000016.1:0-27303 GCA_031395235.1 Chloroflexota bacterium | reverse complement strand
AGCAGGGCGACTTCGGTCGGTCGCTGCGCACGCGCCAGCCGGTGCTGGAGGCGATCCTCGAGCGCCTCCCGAAAACGCTCGAGCTTGGCGCGGCCGCGCTGCTGCTCTCGGTGACGATCGCGCTCGTCGTCGGCACCCTCTCCGCGCTCAAGCGCAACTCGCCGCTCGATCTCCTGGCGACCGGCTTCACGATCGCGGGCGTGTCGCTGCCCAACTTCTACCTCGCGATCATCCTCATTCTCGTCTTCTCCCTCATGTTCCGAGTCTTCCCGCCCGGCGGCTATACCGATTTCGTTGAGGATCCGCTCGCGAACCTCAGGCGTCTGGTGCTCCCGGCGATCACCCTCGCGACCGCGAGCACCGCCGTCAACCTACGCCAGGTGCGCTCGAGCCTCCTCGACGTCCTGGGGCAGGACTACATGCGGACCGCACGTGCGAAGGGCCTGACCGAGCAGCTCGTGGTGTTCCGCCACGCGATGAAGAACGCGCTGATCCCGGTCGTGACGATCATCGGCTTGCAGGTGGGCGCGATCATCGAGGGCGCGATCATCACCGAGACCATCTTCTTCTGGCCTGGGATCGGCCGCCTTGTGGTGGACAGCATCAACGGTCGCGATTATCCGGTGGTCCAGGCGATCGTGCTGCTCTCCGCACTTTCGTTCATGTTCGCGAACCTGTTCGTGGACATCGTTTACGCTTGGCTCGATCCGCGCATCTCCTACGGGAAGGCGCGCGCGTGAGGTACTTGGTACGGCGCAACCTACGCATCCTCATCGGCGGCACGATCGTTCTCCTGCTCGTGCTTGTCGCGTTGCTCGCGCCGTTCATCGCGCCCTACGACCCCATCAAAGTCGACGTCTCGCAGAGCCTCGAGCCTCCGAGCCTGCGGCATTGGTTCGGGACGGACGACCTCGGTCGCGACGTGCTCTCGCGCGTCATCTGGGGCTCACAGACCTCGCTGACCGTGGGGTTCATCTCCGTCGGGATCGGCTTCGGCATCGGGGTGACGGTCGGGCTCTTCTCGGGCTACCTGGGCGGCCTCATAGATCTCCTGGCGATGCGCGCGATCGACACGCTCCTTGCCTTCCCGGCTCTGCTCCTCGCGATCGCGATCGTCGCGACCCAGGAGAAACCGCAGATCCAGCACGCGATGATCGCCATCGGCATCGTCGCCATCCCGGCGTACGCGCGTCTTACGCGCGGTCAGGTGCTCTCGGTGCGCGAGCGGGAGTACATCGTGGCCGCGCGCACGATCGGCGCGACCCCGCTGCGCATCGTGGCCCGCCACATCTTCCCCAACATCACCAATCCTCTGATCGTGCAGGCCACGCTCGGCACGGCCGGAGCGATCCTCGCGGAGGCCGCTCTGTCATTCCTCGGCCTCGGCGCACAGCCGCCCACGCCGTCGTGGGGCCAGGACATCAACTACAACGCTCGATACCTGTCCAACCTCATGTGGTGGATGAGCCTCGGCCCCGGTACGGCGATCTTCCTCGCGGTCTTTGCCTTCAACTTCCTCGGCGACGCCCTCCGGGACGCGCTCGACCCGCGTCTCCGGCGATCGGGAACCTAGTACTGGAGTACTAGCCCGGACCGATACCCTTCCGTGGCTGACTCGGCTGACCGCTCGGTGCTACTCCTAGCGCGACATGCAGGTGAGCCAGGTCGCATATGACCGGTTCGTCGTGGAGCTCCCGCCGGCTGACGCGGAGTACCGTCCGCTCGCCGACCCGGAGACCGTCGCCGAAACGGCCGCGTGGCTCTGGGGCTTCGGGCCGACGCCGCTGGTGGCGGTCGTTGGCCACGACGGCGCCGCTCCGAGCTGGCTCACCGCATGGTCACCACGGAAGGTGAGCTTCGGCCCCGCCGGCACCAAGGCGGGAGCCGCGCTCGTCCTCAAGACCCAGGCGGACCTCGAACGCTTCCTCTCCGAGGGCGCGCCGCACGAGCACACCGTGCTCCTGTGGCCCAGCCGCTCCGAGGCGAAGACGTTCGAGGCCCTCGCGGCGGGCGGCGCCGCTTGGATGAAGGCCGTCGACGCGCACGCCCAGATCTCGAACGCGGGCGAGCGCTTCGAGGTGAACCAGATCGCGCCGGCCTAACGTCCGAGCAGCGAGCCCCGCCGCATCACTGCTTCGTTTTTTGCAGCTTCGCCTGCGCTTCGGCGCCGAGCTCACGCGTCCGCACGAACGCGGCGTAGACCGCGCGCGACAGCACCGTGCGCATCGTGCCCTTCTCGAGCTCGTAGATCGCCGCGGCGCTGGTGCCACCGGGGGACGTGACCATGTTCCGTAGTTCCGCGAGATGCCGTCCGCTGCGGCGCGCGAACACGGCGGAGCCTTCGACGGTGCGGAGCACCAGCTCTTCCGCGACGCGCCGCGAGAACCCGAGATGCACGCCCGCGTCGACAAGCGCCTCCATCAACAGGAACACGTACGTCGGTCCGGTGCCGGAGAGCGCGGTCGCCATGTCGACCATGCCCTCCTCCTCGACCTCGATCTCCTCGCCGAGCGCGCCGAGGATCGCCTTCGCGCGGTCGCGCTGATCGCGCTCCACGCCCGCTGCAGCGCACCAGGCGGTGATGCCCATCCCGATCTGCGCGGGCGTGTTGGGCATCGCGCGCACGATCGTCGCGTGGTCAAGGCCCTCGCTGAGCACCGCCAGCGGGGCGCCGGCCACGATCGAGATCACGAGCTGGTCGACGCGCAGCTTGCCGCGTAGCTCGCGGAGCACCGCGGGGAGGACCTGGGGCTTCACCGACAGCACGACGATGTGCGCGCTCTGCGCGGCGTCCACGTTCGACGCGAGCGCTTTCACGCCGAACCGCTTCGTCAGCTCCGCCCGCCGTTCGCGGCGCGGGCCCGTGACGAACACGTGCGACGGCGGTACGAGGTGCTTGTCGAGCAGGCCGCGGATCATCGCCTCCGCCATCGTCCCGCCGCCGATGAACGCGAGGCGCTTTCCTTGGAGGGGCATCAGCGGATGATACGGACGAGATCGCCACCGCCGAACAGACCGCGCGTCTCGATGCCGAGACGGTCGAAGGCCTGCGGCGGGATGCCGATGTCAGCGAGGAGCAGCTCGCCGACGAGTGCGCGGGACGGCGTTGCCATCAGCCCCCGCTTCGGCAGCGCCAGCGTGACGGTGAGCACGGCGCGGATCGTGATACCCAAGGGCTCTCCGGTATCCGGATGCAGGCCTGAGGGCAGATCGACCGCGAGGATCGGCAGGCGCGACGCGTTGGCGGCGCGGATGAGCTTGGCGACCCCGTTGTGCGGCGGACCAGCAGCGCTGTAGCCCAGCAGACCATCGATCAGGAGGTCGGCATCGTCGACGGTCGCGTCGAGGGGCACTCCGAGGGTCGCGAGGATGTTGTGCTGCCGTCGCGCGAGGGGACGCAGCCGTTCCGCGGGGCCCGACAGCGCGGCTCGGACGTCCGCGCCCCAGCCGCTCAGGTGACGAAGCGCGCCGAGAGCGTCGCCACCGTTGTTCCCACTGCCGGCGAGCGCCACGATCCGCTTGCCGGCGACAGTCCCCAGGAAGAGACGTGCTGCTGCGGCGATCTGGTGCGACGCGTTCTCCATGAGCAGCTCGAGCGGGACGCCGAGCTCTTCCGACGCGATCCGGTCGGCCTCGGCCATCTGCGCGGCGGTCGCGCCGGGCACGTCGGCAAGTGTCGGCAGGTCATGGAGATTCACGAACGCACCCGCTTCTCGTACCGACTGCCGCAGAAGCTGGTCGTCCCCGCGCGCACAGTCCGATCGCCTATGTAGCGGTAACCCGCATTCGCGTAGTAGCGGCGCAGCTTCGGGTTGTTGCAGGCGCAGTCCAATCGGGCGAAGAGTCGGCCTTGCTCCGCGATCTGGCCCTCGGCCCATTCCAGCAGCTCGTGTCCGAGTCCCTGGCCGTGCACGGACATCGCGAGGCGGTGCACGTAGCCCGCGTCGTCCGCCGCATCCGGCCACATGAAATCGTCCGCCCGCTGGAACGAGATGGTCCCGACGAGATGGCCGTCCAGACGCGCGATGAAGGTCTCGCCGCGATCGATCGCGTCGGCGATCCGGTCGCGCCCCCACTGGCCGGGATGCCACTGATCGATCCCGCGGTCCAGCAGCCACTGCGCCGCGCTGTCGAGCAGCGCCATTACCGCCGAGGTCTCGTACGCGGACGCGGGCATAACGAACAACCGCGGGTCGCTCACCTCCGGGCGAGCAGCACGACCTTGTGCACGTCGAACGTCGTGTCAGTGATGCGGAACGCGTCCCGTGTCCGCCCGAGTGCCTCGCGCAGGCGGCGTCGCACCTCGGCCGCTCGATCGAGGGGCGTCTGGGAACGCTCGAGCCATGATTCCGTCGTGAGCTTTGTCACCATGCCCTCCGATTCGACGCTGACGCGGAAGCCCGCGCCTTCCAGCAGCGTCCGCCAACCGTCGAGGGTGTGGTTGCGCACGTGCGAGGCGTCGCGCAGCGTCTCGAGCTCGTTGATGAAGGCATCGAGCGCGGGGTCGTCCGGCGCGTGGTTGTCGACGAGCACGAAGCGGCCACCGGGATGTAGCACGCGCGCCACCTCGCGGAACGCGGACGGGGCGTCGCTGAAGTGATGTGCGGCGAGCCGGCACGTCGCGAAATGGAAGGTCGCGTCCGCGAAGGGAAGCGCGGTCGCGTTGGACTGCGCGAACGCCGCGTTGGGCTCGCTCACGACGCCCGCGCGACCCGCCTGCATCATCTCGAGCGTCGCGTCCGCTCCGACCGCGAAGGCGACGAGGGGCGCGATGCGCCGCAGCGTGTGGCCCACGCCGCAGCCCAGGTCGAGGGCGTGCTCGCTGTTCCGCGGCGCCGCGACCTTGATGAGCCGCTCGAGATCCTCACCCGATGCGTGCGTCGCGCTCGATACATACGCCGCGGCCGTCTTGGCGAACTGCGCGCGTACGTCCTTCACAGCTCGCATACTGCCTCTTCGTGCGCGTCGGTCGTTTTCAGGTGGAGATCTTCAGCGACGGCATCCTCCGGCTCGACGGCGGCGCGATGTTCGGCGTCGTCCCGAAGGCGCTCTGGGAGAAGGAGAAGCCGGCGGACGACCGCAATCGCGTCGCGCTGAACATGAACTGTCTGCTGATCCGCGACGGCGCGGGCAACGTCGTCGTGGTCGAGACGGGCGCGGGGCCGAAGCTGACGGAGCGCTCGAAGGAGATCTTCGGCATCGAGGGGCCGCCGCGGCTCCTGGAGGAGCTCGGGCGCCGCGGCGTTCGACCGGAGGATGTCACGCTCGTCGTGAATACCCATCTACATTTCGATCACGCCGGCGGGAACACGTACCGCGATGGCGACAAGATCGTCGCGACATTCCCTCGCGCGTCGTACGTGTTCCAGCGGCTCGAATGGGTCGACGCGAACGCGCCCAACGAGCGCACCCGCGGCTCGTACTTCGGCGACGACTACGCACCGCTCGACGCGGCGGGCAAGCTCGAGCTCATCGACGAGAGCGTCGAGATCCTGCCCGGGATCCGCCTCGACCGTGTGCCGGGACACACGCGCGGCACGCAGACGGTGCGCGTGAGCGATGCCGGCGAGACGCTCTTCTTTTCGTCCGACTTCATGCCCGACCGGCACCATCTCCGACTGCCGTGGATACCGGCGTTCGACCTGTTCCCGCTCGAGACGCTCGCGGCGAAGAAGGTCATCCTGCCCCGCGCGGTCTCCGAGAGGTGGATCGTCGGCTTCACGCACGACATCCCGCGCTTCGGACGGATCACCGAGCAGGACGAGAAGCTCCGCTTCGAAGAGGTGGCGGAATAGCGACCGCCTCCACCGTCATCGTCGGCGGTGGTGTGGTCGGCTGCGCCGCAGCGTTCTTCCTCGCCGAGCGCGGCGAGCACGACGTCGTGCTGCTCGAGCGGGACCAGCTGGGGCAGGGGACGAGCAAAGGCGGCCTCGGCGGCATCCGCCACCAGTTCGTCGACGAGCTCGATGTGCGCCTCTCGAAGCTCGCGGTCGCGTTCTGGCGGTCGTTCGAGGACCGGACCGGCGCCAAGCACGATTTCCAGCAGCGCGGTTACCTCTTCATCGCGGGCACCGCCCTGGGTCTGGCGCAGCTGCGCGAGCCATTGCCGCTGTACGAACGCGTCGGCGTGAACGTCGAGATGGTCGATCGGTCCGAGATCGAGCGGCTCGTGCCGGGCATCCGCACCGACGACCTCGTCGGTGGGCGCTTCGGCGCTGAGGACGGCTACGGGGATCCGCTGGAGGCGCTCGCGGGGTTCGCCTCGTTCGCGCAGCTGGGTGGTGTCAAGATCCGCGAGGGCGCCGCCGCGCTCGAGATCCTGCGTGAGGGTGATCGCGTGACCGGCGTGCGCACGTCCGACGGCGTCATCTCCTGCGAGCGGGTCCTGCTCGCGACGGGCTGCTGGACGGCGCCGCTCGCCGCGACCGCCGGCGCCGCCATCCCGATCTGGCCCTACGCGAGGTCGATCATGGAGTCCGGTCCGTACCCGGCACTGTCGCGCGTCCCGTTGACCATCGAATGGGAATCCGGTTTCCATTTCCGACCCAAGGGTGCCACGCAGCGCTTCGCCATGCCGAACCTCACCGGCGACGGTCGGGTCGAGAAGGGTCCCGGCTCGCCGCCCGCGGCGTTCGTTCCCGGCGAGTTCGCGCAGCTCGTCGTTCCCCCGTCGCTCGAGCCGTGGGTCCGCGCGCGTGCGGCCTGGCGGCATCCGCGCTTCGCGGACCTGCGCATCACCGCCTCGTGGTCCTGCTATTACGAAATGACGCCCGACGACCATCCCGTGGTCGGCGCGGTGCCGGGCGTCGCGGGTCTCTACGTGGCGGCCGGCTTCTCCGGACACGGGTTCATGCATACGCCCGCGACGGCGCAGCTCGTCGTCGAGGAGATGCTCGACGGGCGCGCACACACCCTCGACATCACCGACCTCTCGCTGGAGCGTTTCGCGAGCGGCCGCCGGCCCTTTACCGCGACCGTGCTCTGATCCGGCGCGCTATGAACGTCCGCGTGGCGCGCTTCCTCGACGGTGCGCGCGGAGCGACCGGTAACGCCGTCATCGTCGACGTCTTCCGCGCCTTCACGACCGCGGCGTTCTGCGTCGCCGCCGGAGCGCGCGAGATAGTGCTCGTCGCGGATCACGAGCAAGCGCTGGCGCTGAAGCGTGAGGATCCGTCGCTGTTCCTCACGGGCGAGATCGACGGCCGCCCGATCCCGGGCTTCGACGTCGGCAACTCGCCCTCCGCGATCGAGCGCCTCGACCTTACCGGGCGTCGCGTCGTTCAGCGCACGGGCGCGGGCACACAGGGCGTGAGCGCCGCGACGGCGGCGCGCGCGATCGTTCTCGGTAGTTTCGTCATGGCTGAAGCGACGGTCCGCCATTTACGGGACACTGCGGATGAGGTCACATTGGTCGCGATGGGGCACGGTGGCGCCGAGACCTCCGACGAGGACGAGGCCTGCGCGCGCTACATCGCAGCACGTCTCACTGACGCGCCCACCGATATCTCCGCGATCGTCGCGTCGCTTTGGAAGGATGAGGATCCGAACTGGCCCGACTGGTTCCCGCGTCGCGACGCCGAGCTTGCTTGCCAGGTAGACCGCTTCGACTTCGCGCTGCCGGTCGCGCGCGAGGATGGCCTCTTCGTGGCGCGGCCACAATGGTCACCTTGATAAAGTGGCTCCGCGGGCCCTGGTCGCTCTCGACTCGGCTGACGCTCCTCGTCGCCGTCGTCGCCATCCCGGTACTTCTCATCATCTCGCTGTCGTACGCCGATCAGGTGCGAGAGCGGCGCGCGAGCGAGCTCGACACCGCGACGCGGTCGGCGCGCAACGGCGCGTCGATCGTCGACGGCTTTCTGCGCGATCTCGAGAACTCGACGTTCGCGATGGCCGGCGTGCTCGCCGGCGCCACCCAGCCCTACGACCAGGCGAACTTCGGCGCGTATCTCGCGTCGCTCGCGAAGGCGTATCCCGAGCTGCGCGCGTTCTTCATCACCGACCCGAGCGGAAAGGTCGTGGCATCCGCCAGCGGCGAGGGGATCGGCATCGATCTGTCTTCGCGGCCCTACCTGCCGAGGCTCAAGGCGGGTGCGGATCGCGTCTGGAGCGGCACGATCACGGGTCTGCAGAGTGGCGACATCACGGTCGCGTTCGGGCGGCCGATCCGCGCCGCCGATGGCTCGGTGCGAGGCTTCGTCATCACCGCGTTCTACCCGGAGCGCGTCCTCCAGACATTGCGTGTGGACTTCCCGCCCGACGCGCAGGTCGCGCTCATCGACGAGGTCGGACGGCTCCTCTACGCGTCGGATCGAACCGAGCCCGCGATCACCGAGATCGACCTCATGGACGCGCCCGGCGTGCGAGACGCGCTGCTGGGGCGGGTGGTGCCCGTCGACGGCGTCGCGACCCCGCTCAGCAGCGACCGCCGCTACGGCGCGCTCGCGCCGATCGCCCGCACCGGCTGGGTCCTCGCGATGACCAGGCCGCTCGCCGCGCTCGAGAGGGAGCTTGTCGCGCGCCTGGCCGGCGACGCCGCGGTGGTCCTGGGCACGCTGCTCATCGCTGGGCTCCTTGCGGCGTACGTCGCCAACCGGCTGGCGCGGCCGCTGCGCGAGCTTTCGCGCAGCGCGGTCGCCATCGGCCGTGGGGACCGGCCGGTCATCCCGCAGCTCGCGGGCGGCGCCGAGGTCGAGCAGCTGTCGGCGGCGATGCGGACGATGCAGGCGGCGGTGGCGCAGCGCGAGGATGATCTCCGCCTGCTCGCGACCGCGAGCGAACGGCTCACCGAATCGCTCGAGTACACCGAGACGCTCCGCACCGCGGCGGGCATCGCGGTCCCGGACTTCGCGGACTGGTGCGTCGTCGACATCGTGGATGCCGGCCGCATCACGCGCGCCGCCGTCGCGCATGCCGATCCCGCGAAGCAGCCTCTCGCGCAGCGGCTGCACGAGACCTATCCGCCCGACGTGGCGAGCTCCCGGGGTCCGATCGGGCGGGTCGTCACTACGGGGCGGGCAGAGCTGAACGGCGACACCTCGGATGACTTTCTCCAGCAGGCGGCGCGTGGATCGGACGAGCTCGCAATCTACCGGGAGCTGAGCCCGCGGTCGTATATCTGCGAACCGCTCGTGGTCGGTGGACAGGTGCGCGGAACGATCCTGTTCATCACCGCGGAATCGGGTCGCGCGTATACCGAAGCGCACCTCGCCCTCGCGGGCGAGCTCGCGCGCCGCGTCGCCGTCGGCGTCGAGAACGCGCGGCTCTATTACGAGGTGCGTCAGTCGGTCCGGACGCGCGACGACTTCCTCTCCGCTGTCGCCCACGACGTGAAGACGCCGCTCACGGTGATCAGCGGGACGGCGCAGCTCCTCCGCCGGCGCATGCACGGCGATGATCTGACGGCGAACGCGCCAAGCCTGGATCGGATCATGAACGCGGTGGGCCGCATGACCGCGTTCATCGACGAGCTGCTGGAGCTCGTGCGCCGGCAGGCGGACCCGACCCTCGAGCTGCGCCGTGCGCCGACGGATCTGACCGAGCTCGTCCGCCGCGTCACATCCGAGCTCAACGAGCTCTGGCGCGGGCAGACCGTCAACATCGAGACGGACGGAGAGGTCATCGGCGACTGGGACGCCGTGCGGCTGGAGCGCGCGATCACGAACGTCCTCGGCAACGCGCTCAAGTACAACTCCGCCAACGGCCGCGTGATGGTGCGCATCGGCACCCTGGAGTCGCCACAGGGCCGCGTCGCGTTCTGCGCCGTGACCGACGAGGGCATCGGCATCCCGGAGGCGGACCTGGCTCGGATCTTCGAGCGCTTCGCGCGCGGTGCGAACGTCGCAGGACGGGTCGCGGGCAGCGGCGTCGGCCTCGCGATCGTTCGGCAGATCGTCGAGCAGCACGGCGGAACGATCAGCGTGACGAGCACCGTCGGCCGCGGCAGCACGTTCACGATCCGGCTTCCGCTCGCGACCGTGCCGACGGCGCTCACCCCCGCGAACTAATACTCTTCCGAGGTGCCCCGCACCGTCCTCATCACCGGCATCACGGGATTCGCGGGCAGCCATCTCGCCGAGCGCTTCGTGTCTCTGGGCGACGTCGTGCACGGCATCGCGCATGAGGATCCGCCGTTTCCGCATCTCGCCACCATCGCCGACCGTGTGCGCGTGCACCGCGGGGACATCCTCGACGTCGCCGCGGTGAGCGCGGCGCTCGCCGCCGCGCGGCCGGATGCGGTCGTGCACCTGGCGGCGCAGGCCGTCCCCACGCTCGCGGCCCGCGATCCGGTCTCGGCCGTGCGGGTCAACGTGCTCGGCACCGCGACGCTGCTCGCCGCGCTGGACGCGCATCCCGAGGTCCGCCTGGTCATGGCGTCGAGCGCGGACGTGTACGGCGCCCCCGACTCGGAGATCGTCGACGAGCGCGCGTCGCTGCGACCCGCGAATGTCTATGCCGCGACGAAGGTCGCGTCGGAGGCGCTGGTCCGCGAGTTCGGCGACCGGCGCGGCGCCGCCACGACGGTGCTCCGTCCCGCCAATCAGATCGGACCGCGGCAGCACCCGGGACTGGCGGCGTCGGCATTCGCGAAACAGATCGCGGAGGCTGAGGCAGGTATAGCGGAGCCGGTCGTGAAGCACGGCGTCCTCGACGCGCGTCGCGATTTCCTGGATGTGCGCGACATGGCCGCGGCGTACGCGCTGGCGACGGATCTCACCGAGGCGGGCGTGGCCGTGTACAACGTGGGCACCGGCGTGGCCGTCTCGGTGGGCGAGATCCTTGGGACGCTCGTCGCGCTCGCGCGCGTGCCGATTCGCGCGGAGCTCGATCCCGACCGCGTACGGTCCGGCGCGCCAACGGCGTTCGCGCTCGACGCCGGCCGTTTCCACCGTCGGACCGGCTGGGCGCCGCGGACCCTCCTGCGCACTTCGCTCAGGGACACGCTCGAGTACTGGCGGGGCCAGGTGAGGGCGGAGGTCCGCGCATGAAGATCGTGTTCGGCACGGACGGCTGGCGCGCGCGCATCGCCGAGGAGTACACGTTCGACGCGGTGCGCGTCTGCGCGCAGTCGGTGGCCCAGTGGGTGCAGAAGAGCGGCGAGTCCGGTCGCGGCGTCGTGATCGGATTCGACCGCCGTTTCGCCTCGGAGCATTTCGCGGCCGCCGCCGCAGAAGTCGTCGCGGCCCACGGCATCAACGTCTTCCTGTCCACCGCCGCGGCGCCGACGCAGTCGTTCTCGTACGCGACCATGCGTAAGAAGGCCAAGGCCGGGATCGTCATTACCGCGAGTCACAACCCGTGGCCCGACAACGGGTTCAAAGTGAAGTCGGAGACGGGGGCCGCGGCCGCGCCGGACATGCTCAAAGAGCTGGAGGCCATCATCCACCCGCTCCAGACGCGGCCGCAGGACGTCCGGCGCATGCCGTTCGAGGACGCGAAGGCCGCCGGTCGCATCGAGCTCTTCGATCCCGCGCCCGATTACCTCGCGCGGGTCGCGGAGCTTTTCGATCTCGATGCCTTTCGCGGCGCGGGGTACCGCATCGTGTGCGAGCCGCTTTACGGCAGCGCCAGCGGTTACTTCCCGCGGCTGCTCGGCGGCGGCAAGACGCAGGTCGTCGAGATCCATGGCGAGCGCAACCCGTACTTCGGTGGCCTCAACCCCGAGCCGATCCCGCCGAACACCGACGAGTTCCTCGCCCGCATCACCGCCGAGAAGGCGGACGTCGGCCTCGCGGTGGACGGCGACGCTGACCGCGCCGGACTCGGTGACGAGAAGGGGCGCTTCGTCACGACGCTCACCACCTACGCGCTGCTCATGTGGTACCTCCTGGAGGTCCGCAAGCTGCGGCAGCCGGTCGTGAAGACCGTGAACATGACCTCGATGGTCGACCGCCTCGGCGAGAAGTACGGCGTCCCTGTCCACGAGGTGCCGGTGGGCTTCAAGTACATCGGGCCGAAGATGCAGGAGACCGGGGCGATGATGGGCGGCGAGGAGTCCGGCGGCTTCGGCTTCGCGATGCACCTGCCGGAGCGCGACGGGATCGTCGCGGACCTCTTCTTCCTCGACTTCATGCTCAAGACGAAAAAGAAGCCGTCACAGCTCATCGCGGAGCTGATGGATCTGGCGGGCCCTTCCTTCTACCTGCGACGCGACCTTCGCCTTGATGCCGCAACGTACGGCGAGGAGAAGCCGAAGATCATGGAGCGGCTGCGGTCCGCGAAGCCGCGCGAGCTCGCGGGGCACACGGTGAAGCGTGTGGTCGACCTCGACACCGGCGACGGCGTGAAGTTCTTCGTCGACGACGGCTCGTGGCTGCTGATGCGCCTCTCCGGGACGGAGCCGCTGGTCCGCGTGTACGCCGAGACGCGCGCCGAGTCCGAGCTCACGCCGATGCTCGACCTGGGCCAGAAGATGGTCAAAGGGAACGTGTGATGGATACGACAGTGATCGAATCGGTCGAGCGCATCCGCGCGGCCGACCCCGGCAACATGCTCGACCGCATCAAGGATCTCCCGAAGCAGGTGCGCGACGCGTGGACGATCGCGCGCGCAGCGCAGCTTCCGCCGGCGCACGGAGACGTGCGCAATATCACGGTCGCTGGCATGGGCGGCTCCGCGATCGGTGGCGACCTCGCGGCGGCGCTGCTCTCCGGCGATCTGAAGGTCCCGATGAGCGTGCATCGCGATTACGGACTCCCGGCCTACGTCGGGCGCGACTCGCTCGTGATCGTCTCCTCGTACTCGGGCAACACCGAAGAGACGCTCTCGAGCTTCGAGGAGGCGCAGCGCCGCGGGGCGCGCATCCTCGCGCTGACGACCGGCGGCAGGATCGCGGAGCTCTCGAAGGCCGCTCGGTACCCCGTGATCAGCTTCAGCTACGCGGCGCAGCCGCGCGCGGCGCTCGGCTACTCCCTCGGCCTCGTGCTCGGAGCGCTCGTACGCCTCGGGTTCGTGCGTGACCTCTCGACCGACGTGGATGCCGCGCTCGCGGATCTCGCGAAGCTCGAGGAGCGCGTGCACGAGGGAGCGCGGACGAATGACGCGAAGAAGCTCGCGATCGAGCTTTATGGTCGCGTCATTTTCGCCTACGGCGCCGGCGTGATGGGCGTCATGGCGCGCCGCGTCAAAGGCCAGTGGAACGAGAACGCGAAGAACTGGGCCGCCTACGACGTCATGAGCGAGCTCAACCACAACGCGGTAGTCGGCTTTCCGCATCCCGACGTCGCGCGCGAGGCGCTCACCGTGCTCCTGCTGCGCAGCGATCGCGACAACCCGCGCCACAAGCTCCGCTTCGACGTGACGCGCGACCTCCTCGACCGCGCGACCATCCCGCACAAGACCCTGCAGTTCAGCGGCTCGAGCATGTTCTCTGAGATCCTGCAACTGACGCTCTTCACCGACTACGTCTCCTTCTATGTCGCGCTGCTCAACGGCGCCGACCCGACGCCGGTCAAGTCGATCGATCACCTCAAGGAGCGACTCGCCAAGGGGTGATCCACCGCGCGTCGCGCTTCGCGTTCTGCCCGCGCGATGGCACGGCGCTCGTCCCGACGCGCATCGACGGACGCGACCGTCCGACCTGTCCGGTGTGCGACTTCGCCGACTTCATGCACGTGCAGATCGGCGCGAACACGATCGTCGAGCGGGACGGCGGAGTGCTCCTGATGCGCCTGAATTACGGTCCGAGAGACGGCCACTGGGCGCTCCCCGGCGGTCTGGTCGAGGACGACGAGACACCGGAGCAGGCCGCGGTGCGCGAGACCGAGGAGGAGACCGGCTTCCACGTCAGCCTCGATGGACTGCTCGCGAGCTGGATGCGGCCGGGCTTCCCGATCCTGGTCGTCGTCTACCGGGCCCGCATCGAACGCGGCGAGCTGCGCGTGGCGCCCGACGAGGCGTCCGAGGCGCGCTTCTTCCCGCGCGACGAGCTCCCCGCGCTCGAGGAGCTGGCTTGGCCGTCTACTGCGCGTGGCCTCGATGCGTGGCGGGCATACAAGCCACCGCGGCCCTAAACACCGATACCCGCCAGCCACCCGGCATCCCCCGCGCGAGTTATCCCCGCTATACGCGTCACCGCGATGCTCACGCGCGAGCGATCAACTACGTAAGGGGAGCCATCCAAGGCGTGAGCCGCGTGCGTACCAGCGGTGGCATGGGGGACCTCGGGCGGGGCGTCATGAGCCCGGTCGCGCGCTTCTCGCTGGCCCTCGCCGCCGTGCTCGCCCTGACCGCGCCGGTGCTCGCGACGGGCACCGCCTACCTCGTGGGCCGCTACGTCCAGGATGAGACGACTGCCTTCACTCAGGCTGCTGTGGCGAGCCACTTCGGCACGGTCTTTGGCGACGAGGTGTTCGAGCGAGGTCTGTCGTCCGACGAGCAACGGGAGCTCAGGAGGGACGTCTCGTTCCACTTCTCGATCTACAACGTCGTAGCGACCCAGTTCTTCGATCGCAGCGGCGCCATCGTCTTCTCGTACGATCAGGACGAGGTCGGCCGTCGTCTCGATCTCGGCACGTATCAGCAGCTCGACGCCGCGCTGAAGGGCATGCGCACGGCAGAGCGGACGACGATCGTGGCCGATCCGAAGCTCGGCGTCCCGGGCACGGCGCTCGGCTTCGGCACCTATAACACGCATCACTCCGGTGGGGTCTCGGCCGCAGGCTCGAGCGCGACACCCGGTCCCGGCACGAGCGAGATCCGCTCGCTGGAGGCCTGGAGCCCGGTGAAACAGAAGGGTCAGACCGTCGGAGCTGTCGTCGTCTGGCGCGACATGGCTGCGATCGACGCCGCGCTCATGCGCATCCAGGTCACCCTCGCGGCGATCATCGCCTTTGCCGCGGCCTTCCTCTGGCTGGTGCTGCGCGGCGTCTATGCACGGTCCTCGAAGCGGATCGTCGCGCAGGCCGGCGCGCTCGAGGACGCGCTCGCGCTGCGCGAGCGCACCTACGACGCGACCCTCACGGCTCTGACCAGCGCGCTCGACTTCCGCGACAACGAGACGGGTGGCCACTCCGACCGCGTCGTCGCATACATGGAGCTGCTGCTCGAGCAGATGAACATCCGCGGCGCGGAGCTCGCGACGCTGCGCCGCGGCGCGCTGCTCCACGACGTCGGCAAGATCGGTGTCCCGGACAACGTTCTCCGCAAGCCGACCGCTCTCAGCGAAAAGGAATGGGCCGTGATGAAGCGCCACCCCGAGTTCGGCGCGCAGATCATCTCGGGCATCCCGTTCCTGGAAGACGTCGCGCGGATCGTTCGGCACCATCACGAGCGTTGGGACGGGATGGGTTACCCGAACGGGCTCAAGGGTGACCATATCCCTCTTGGCGCCCGCATCTTCGCGGTGGGCGACTCGTTCGACGCCATGACGAGCGACCGCCCGTATCGCCGTGGGCTGCTCATCGACGCCGCGCGCGAAGAGATCCGGCGCTGCGGCGGGTCGCAGTTCGATCCGGCCGTCGTGACCGCATTCCTCAGCATTCCCGTGGCCCGCCTGGCCGCGATCGCCGACGACGCGCCGCACACGCACCCGCGAGTGGTGGCGAGTTAGAATCCCTCTCGTCCGGCGCCAGCCGGAACGACGGAGCGGTGGAGGTCGGTGGATGTACTCGAGCCTCATCTCCAAGATCGAGAAGGCCAAGCGATACGCCGAAGAGCCCCAGCGGATCACCTTTCAGGAATTCGAGGTCCGATTCCGCGGCGACAACAGCTCCCATAGCGTCTCGCTCCACGGAGATGAGTGGTCGTGCGAATGCGATCACTTCCATACCTCGGGTCTGTGCGCCCATGTCATGACCCTTCAGCGTCTCTTCGAGACCCACCTCACCGACGCGGTGAAGTACACGACCCAGCGCGTCCCCGCGTAGCGCCTCGCATGCCCACAACTGAATAGGCAGGGTCCCAGCGAAGCCGGTGAGATTCCGGCAGGGTCGCGCCACTGTGATGGACGTTCGTCCTAACTCAGGTCGCCTGGTACTCCTGCTCGCGGCCAACACGCCTTCGCGAAAAAGGAGTGGAGCCAAAATGCGTTTCCGTCTCGCGCCCATCCTCGTCGTCCTCCTCTTCGTCGCCTCCGCCTGTGGCGCCGCCGCGCCCACGCCGACCCCCACGCAGCAACCCATCGCCTCAGCGACCGTCGCCACGTTCCCGGCCACGGTCACCGACTTCCAGAACCGGTCCGTCACGGTCCCGAAGCGTCCGGAGCGCATCGTTTCCATCGGCCCGTCGATCACCGAGTTCCTCTTCGCGCTCGGCGCGGGAGCGCGGGTCGTCGGCGCGGATGACTTCTCGGACGAGCCTGCGGCGGCGAAGCAGCTCGAGAAGGTCGGCGGCATCAAGGTCAACTTCGAAAAGGTCGTTTCCCTCAAGCCCGACCTCGTTCTCAGCGTGAAGTTCTCCGACGGCACGATCGAGAAGCTCGCGGGTGCAGGTCTCCTCGTGCTCGTCGTCGATCCGCAGAGCGTCGGTGACGTCGCGCGCACCGCGATCCTGCTGGGGCGAGCCGTCGGGAGCGACGGCGAGGCGATGGCGCGCGACATCCAGAAGCGTGTGGACGACGTCAGGTCGAAGATGTCAGCCGCGGCGATGAGGCCGCGCGTGTATCACGAGATCGACGCCTCCGACCCGATCAAGATCTTCACCGTCGGACCCGGGTCGTACATCCACGACCTGATCGAGATCGCGGGCGGCCAGAATATCGCCGCGCGCGCGACCAGCGCATACCCGCAGCTCTCGGCGGAGGAGATCCTCCGGAGCGATCCGGAGATCATCGTTCTCGACGCGTCCGACTATTCGGCCAAACCGGACCAGGTCGCTGGGCGAACGGGATGGTCACAGGTCAGCGCGGTGAAGAACAAGCGGATCGTCACGATCGCCGCCAACCTGATCAACCGGCCCGGTCCTCGCGTCGGCGAGGCCGCGGAGGCGTACGCCAGGCTCGTGCATCCGGAGCTCTTCCGGTAGTTGCGCACCCTCACCGTCTTCGCGCTGCTCGCGGCCGCTCTCGTCGTGAGCGCGGCTGCGGGCATCCTCGTCGGCGCCGTGGCCATCGCGCCAGGCGAGGTGCTCTCGGCGCTGCTCGGCGCGGAGGGGACGAATGGCACGATCATCCGCGAGCTCCGTCTGCCGCGCGTGCTCGGCGCGGCGCTCGTCGGCGGCGCGCTCGCGGCGGCCGGCACCCTGCTCCAGGGCATGCTGCGGAATCCGCTGGCGGATCCCTTCGTCACCGGGACGTCCGCGGGCGCATCCCTTGGCGCGGTGCTGGCGGTCGCGCTCGGGCTTGAGCCGGCGCTCGTGCCACTCGCCGCATTCGGCGGCGCGATGGGTGCGATCGCGCTCGTCTGGCGCCTCGCGCGCCTTGGCGGGAGAACGACCGTCCTCACCGTCCTGCTCGCCGGCGTCGTGCTCACGTCATTCGCTGGTGCGCTCGTGACGTTCATCCTCGTCTCGAGCGATCGTCTCGCGCTCCGCCTGCGTGCCGTCCTCGGCTGGCTGCAGGGCGGCATCTCGGTCATCAACTGGAGCGAGCTCGCGGTGGCCGCGGCCGTCGTCACGGTCGGCGTGATCGGTGCGCTGCTGCTCGCGCCACGCATCGACGCGTACGCGTTCGGCGAGGAGACCGCGGCGGCGCTCGGTGTGGATCTCGATCGGACGACCGCGGCGGTGCTTGCCACGACCGCGCTGCTCACCGGCGCCGCTGTCGCGATCGGCGGCCTCGTCGGGTTCGTCGGGCTGGTGATCCCGCACGCGCTTCGTTTCCTGCTCGGAGCGACGCACCGGCGCCTCATCGTCGCGAGCATCCCGGCCGGCGCCATGGCCCTGGTGCTCGCCGATCTCGGCGCGCGGACCGCGCTCGCTCCCGCGGAGCTGCCGGTGGGCGTCATCACGGGCCTCGTCGGTGCGCCGTTCTTCCTCGTGCTGCTCGTGCGCTCGCGGCGGGATCTCGTTTGAGCAGCGTCGTAGCCCGCGGGATCAGGGCCGGGTATCGCGAGCGTGAGGTGCTTCGCGGCGTCGGGCTCGTCGCGCATGCGGGGGAGCTCGTCGCGCTCATCGGTCCGAACGGCGCCGGGAAGTCCACGCTGCTGCGCGTGCTCGGCGGACTGCTGCGACCAGTGGCGGGCAGCGTGACGATCGACGGCGTCGACGTGACGGCGCTGGACCGCCGCTCCATCGCGCGTCACATCGCGGTCGTGCCGCAGGTCTTCGAGACGCTCTTTCCGTTCACCGTCCGTGAGATCGTCGCGCTCGGCCGGACGTCGCGGCTAGGACCGCTCGGGACCCTCGGCTCCGACGATGCGCGCGCCGTCGCCCGCGCCCTCGACGACATCGGTGCCACGGACCTGGCCGACCGTCGCATCGACCGGGTGTCGGGCGGCGAGCGTCAGCGTGCCGTGCTCGCGATGGCCCTCGCGCAGGAGGCCGGCGTGCTGCTGCTCGACGAGCCGACGGCGCATCTCGACCCGGCGCACCAGCGCGCGACGCTCGAGCGGGTCGTGACGCTCGCCCGCGTGCGGGGTCTCGCGGTCGTCGCCGTCCTGCACGATCTGAATCTGGCCGCCGCGTTCGCATCGCGCGTCGTCCTGCTCGCGGACGGCGCCGTCGTCCGCGACGGGGAGCCGAGCCGCGTCATCACGGCCGAGCTCGTCGCGGAGGTCTTCGGTCCGGGCCTGCGCGTCGTCGCGCACGACGGGCGGCCCTTCGTGATCCCGGAGCCCGCCACCGTAGAGGAGCGGCACGCTCGTGCCGGCTGAGGACCGCTGCGCGGCGTGCGACGCGACGCTCGATCTCGGGCGCTACGCGCGCTGCGATGTCTGCAAGGACGCGCGGTTCTGCATCGGCTGCGCGCGTGGTCATCTCTGCACGGCGCGCTGCGCCTCGAACGGCTGCATCGCCGGGCTGTGTGTCCACGTCGTGCGCGCCGGTGTTGTCGACGCGCGCTACGGGATCGTCGAATGAACTCCTACTGCGAGCAGTCGAAGGCGCGAGAAGCCGCGGAGCGGTACGCGCTGATGTGGTCCGGTGGCAAGGACAGCGCCCTGGCGCTCTGGCGTGCGCGTCGCCGCGGACTGCGGGTCGACTGGCTCGTCAACGTCTACGACCGCGCGACTGCGCGCGTGCGGTTCCACGCCACACCGGTCGACGCGATCGCGCTCCAGGCAGAGGCGGCCGGTGTGCCACTCTTGAGCGTGCCGACCGACTGGGAGACCTTTGACCCGTCGCTGCGCGAGACGTTCGCCGCGCTCGTGCAGCAGGGTTGTCGTGGCATCGTGTTCGGCGACATCCATCTCGCGGACGTCCGCGCGTGGTACGAGGAGCGCACGCGCGCGTTCGGCCTGGACCACGTCGAGCCGCTGTGGGGCGAGGCGTCGGCCGCGCTGCTCTCCGAATTCGTCGCGATCGGTGGGCGAGCCGTGCTGACCTGTGTCGAAACCGCGAAGCTCGACGCGTCGTGGCTCGGACGCGTGGTCGATGCGGACTTCGTGCGCGACGTCGCCGCAACCGGCATCGATCCGTGTGGCGAGAACGGCGAATACCACTCGTTCGCGTTCGCCGGTCCGTTCTTCGCGCGACCGCTCGCATGGCGTGCGGGCGAGCGCCGCGACGATGGGCGCTTCGCGCAGCTTGAGGTGACCACCGCTGCCCTCGTGCCAAAGTAGACGGACCGTCTAGATTTCGGCCGATGCTCCGATCCTTCTCCGCGCGCACCGCCGCGGCGGTGTTCCTCCTCTCGTGCTCGGCGCTGCTCTTTCAGGTCGCGCAGACGCGCCTCTTCAGCGCGACGCTTGGCTACCACCTCACCTTCGTGGCGGTGTCGATCGCGCTGCTCGGCGTGGGCGCCGGAGCGACCGCGGCGACGCTGATCGATCGGCGTCCGAGCGCACCCAGCACGTCGCGCCTCGCGGCACTCGCGAGCGCGAGCTACGTGCTCGCGATGGCCGTCGCGACGATCGTCGACCCGGCGGCGCTCGACGTCAGCCTCGCGGTCGTGCTGATCTACGCGGCGAGCAGCCTGCCGTACGTCCTGGTCAGCTGGGTCGTCGTCCGCGCGCTCGCGGCCGATCCCGCGTGGGCCGGGCGCACGTACGCCGCCGACCTCGCCGGCGCCGCGGTCGGCGGAGTCCTCGCGTTCATCGCGATGCGCACACTCGGCGCGCCCGGGGAATACGGGGCGGCCGCAGCGCTTGCCGCGATCGCTGCCCTGGTCCTCGCCGACGCGAAGGCGCGCCGGCGCGTCGCGCTCGGCGCCGTCCTCCCGACCGTCCTGCTCACGCTCGCGCTCGCGTCCGTCGGCGACCAGATCGCGCCGCTCCGACCGGCCGCGTTCAAGCCGATCCTCGAGGACCTGCGGCGCGGTGCCACCGTCGAGTCCGCGCGCTGGGATCCGCAGGGCAGGGTCGACGTCGTCCGCTACGGCGCCGACGGAGCGTCAAGCGCGTACGACTTCCTCGTCGACACGGCCTTCGACGGACAGCGGCCGCGCTCTCTCATCATGCGGATCGACCTCGATGCCGCGACCCTGATCGTCGAAGGCGGCACGCAGGCGGACGGCGCGGTGCTCGATGCGAGCGTCCTCGCCACGCCGTACCTCCTGGTGGAGCGGCCGAGCGTGCTGGTCATCGGTCCAGGCGGGGGCATCGACGTTCTGGTCGCGCTCCGTCGCGGCGCGCGCACCGTCACCGGTGTCGACGTGAACCGCGCGGTGATCGCCACGGTGCAGGGTCGCTACCGCGACTACGGCGGCGCTCTCTACGACGACCCGCGCGTGACGATCGTCGCGGACGAGGCGCGGAGTTTCGTGCGGCGCTCGAGCGACCGCTACGACGTCATCGTGATGACTGTCGTTGACAGCTGGGCCGCGCTCCAGAGCGGCGCGTACGCCCTTTCAGAGAGCTACCTCTATACCGAGGAGGCGTTCGCCGATTACGTCGGCCATCTCGCTCCGGGCGGGACGCTCTCGATCGGTCGCTGGTATCGGGATCCGCCGACCGAGATGCTGAGGGCGATGGAGGTCGCCGGCGCCGGCCTCCGCCGCGTCGGCGCCCTGCGTCCCGAGCGGCATCTGGCCGTCGTTCGCAGCGCCGAGTTCGGCCTGATGCTCGTGCGCGCTGAGGAGTTCGACGAAGCCAGCATGAAGGTCGTTCGCGACTTCGCCGGGGCACACGGCTTCGAGGTGGCATACGACGGGAGCCGAAGGAGCGGACGGCTCGCGGCGACCTTCTCGTCGAACGGTCACAGCCCGTCGACCGACGACCGCCCGTTCTTCTTCGACAGCGTCCCGCTGGGCGAGACGCTCGCCGGCCGCGCGCCGCTGGCCCAGGGCCAGCAGACGCTCGTCGCGGCGCTGATCACGGCCCTGCTCCTGTCGTTCGCCCTGATCCTGCTGCCGCTGCGCCGCACGGTGTCGCGCTCCGACGCACGGCTCACGCGCTGGGTCACGGGCTATGCGGTACTGCTCGGGACCGGTTTCATCGTCGTCGAGATCGTCCTCCTGCAGCGTCTGACCCTGTACCTCGGTCAGCCCACGCTGGCGCTCGCGGTCGGCGTGGCCGGGCTCCTGTCCGGCGCGGCCGCGGGCTCGGCGAGCATCCGCCGGCTTCCCGGCGGCATGCGCGGCGCCGCGCTCGGGAGCACCGTGGCACTCGCCGCGGTCCTGGTGATCCTGCCCGGCGCGGCGGACGCCACGCTCGCGGGACCGCTCGTCGTGCGCGTGATCATCGCGCTGGTCTTTGCCATCGCGCTCGGATTTCCCCTCGGCACCGCCTTCCCGCGCGTGCTCAATGCCGCCGGCGCGCATGAGCGGAACCTGCTCGCGTGGGCGTGGGGCGTGAACGGCGTCGCGTCGGTCGTCGGCTCGATCGTCGCCGCCGGACTGGCCCTCGAAACGGGATTCACCGGACTGGCGTGGCTCGCGATCGCCTGCTATGTGAGCGCGACGCTCCTGGGCGAACCGCCGCGCCTCGGTCAGTCCGCGGAGACCTCGACCGGGGCGCTCCAGCCCCAGTCCCAGCGCGCGAGCTCCTCCAGAAGCGCGTGATTGGTGAGATCGAGCGCGATCGGCGTCACGCTGATCTTCCCGGCGCGTAGCGCCGCGACGTCCGTCCCGTCCTCGGCCTCGTCGCTCACCGCCGGGCCGCCGACCCAGTAGTAGGGATTGCCGTACGGGTCGAGGCGCTCGACGAGCTGGTCGCGGTACGTGCGCTTGCCGAGGCGCGTCACCTCGACGCCGGCGATCTGATCGCGAGGCAGCGGGGGCACGTTGACGTTGAGCAGGGAGTCGGGCGCGAACCCGCGGTCCAGGATGTTGCGCGCGAGCAATGCCGCGAAGCTCGCGGCCGGTCCGTAGTCGATGTCCCCACCGAACGCGCCGATCGAGATCGCGATCGACGGGATGTTGGAGAGAAGGCCTTCCATGGCCGCGGCCACGGTGCCGGAGTACGTGATGTCGTCGCCCATGTTCGCGCCGCGGTTGATCCCGCTCACGACGATGTCCGGCCGATGCTTGAGGAACCCAAGGACCGCGAGGCGCACGCAGTCCGTCGGCGATCCGTCGGTCATGAAGGCCCCTTGCCCGCTCCGCAGCTTCGTGGGTCGCACGCGCAGTGGCCGGAAGAGCGTGATGCTGTGGCTCGCCCCGCTCCAGTTGCGCTCGGGCACGATGATGTCGACGTCGCCGAGCTTCGCGAGCGCCTGGGAGAGCGGTGGGAGCGCGTCCGCGTCGATCCCGTCGTCATTCGTGATGAGGATGTGCCGTCGCGCGCTCACTGTCCGGCCGCTCGCGCCTCGCGATCCTCGATGAGCGTGGCGGCTTGCACTCGGGTGCGCCGGCCCGCGGCGAGCTCGTACGAGTAGCGGAGGAAGGTGTTGACGATGCCGGCGACCGGCACCGCGAGGAACACGCCCCAGAAGCCGGCGAGCTTCGCGCCGAGGAGAAGCGCGAGGAAGATGAAGATCGGGTGGATGCCGATGCTCCGCGACATGATGCGCGGGCTGACGACGTTCAGGAGCACCTGTTGCACCGCGAGCACGAGGATGAACACGATCAGCAGGCGGTCTGGAGCGCCGAGGAAGGTCACCGCGATCACGGGGATCATGGCGATGATCGGCCCGAAGAACGGGATGATCATGGTCAGACCCGACACGAGGGCGAGGACGCCGGCATATGGAACGCCGAGCGGGACGAGGATCGCGAGCGTCGCGATGGCGTAGATGAGGCCGAGGATCAGCGAGCCGCGGATGAAGCCGCCGAAGGAGCGGTCCGCGCTGTGTCGCAGGAGCTCCGCCTCGCTCCCGAGCTCAGGCGACAGCGCGCGGGTGAAGCGGTGCCACATCGAGTCACCGTCGTTGAGCATCAGGAACGCGATGATCAACACGAGTGTCACATTGAAGAAGACCGCGGCCGTCGCTGACACGACACCGAGGATGTCCGCCGCGTAGGCCGCCGCGAGGTCGCCGAGGCGACGCGGCAGCGTTCCATAGAACTCGGTGAGGTCCACGCGGATCCCGACACGCTCGAGCGTTGTTTGCAGGCTGGCCGCGAGCTGCGATGCGCGCTCGCCATATTCGGGTCCGCGGGTGACCAGGTCGTTGAGCTGCGCGACGAGGGGCGGGACCACGAGCAGGCCGATGAGCACGAGCACGAGCGCGATCGCGATGTAGACGACCACGACCGCGAGCGTGCGATTCAGCGGCGTCCCCGTGTCGATGCGGTTCACGAGCGGCGAGAGCAGATAGGCGAGCGCCCACGCCGCGACGAAGATGATGATGACGTCCGCGACCTGAGCGACGGCGACCCACCCGAGCGCGAACACCTGGAACGCCAGATATAGGATCGCGAGCACCACCAGCGCCTGGAGCAGCCGATGTTCCCTCGCACTAAGGCTCACGGCGCCCATGGTATTCGCGCAGCTTCGCTGCGCTCATCTGTTTGGCGTTTGCGCTTCGCGCACGCCACAGTAGGAGGGCTGAGGGCTACCATCCCGCCGTGACACCCGCGCTCTGTCTCATCGATCGGTACGCCGCGTATCTGCCCGTGACGTCCCGCACGCCGCGGCTCACGCTCGGCGAAGGGGGCACGCCGCTCGTGCGCGCGCCGTCGCTCGAGCGCGAGACCGGCGTCGACAGGGTGTGGCTCAAGGTCGAGGGCGCGAATCCGACGGGCTCGTTCAAGGACCGCGGCATGGTCGTCGCCATCGCGAAGGCCCTGGAAGACCGCTCGAGCGCCATCCTCTGCGCGTCGACCGGGAACACCGCCGCGTCGGCCGCGGCCTACGCGGCGCGCGCGGGCCTTCCGTGCACCGTCGTCCTGCCGGCGGGTAATGTCGCGCTCGGCAAGCTCGCCCAGGCGATCGTGTTTGGCGCGACGGTGGTCACGGTGCGGGGTCCGTTCGACGCGGCACTCACGGTCGTGAAAGAGCTCGCGGCGCAGGGGGAAGCGACGCTCGTAAACAGCGTCAATCCGCATCGCATTGAGGGTCAGAAGACCGCGGCGTTCGAGATCTGCGAGAGCCTCGGCGACGCTCCCGACGCGCTGTTCATCCCCGTCGGTAACGCGGGGAACATCACCGCGTACTGGCGCGGGTTCGTTGAAGCCGTCGGCGCGGGAATGTCGACGCGCCGGCCCCGCATGTACGGCTGGCAGGCGGAGGGCGCGGCGCCGATCGTGCTTGGCCGGCCCGTCGCCGAGCCGGAGACGATCGCCACCGCGATCCGGATCGGCGCGCCGGCGTCGTGGCAGGGCGCGCTGCGCGCCAGGGATGAGTCCGGCGGCGCGATCGAGGCCGTGAGCGACGCGGAGATCCTCGACGCGTACCGGGACCTCGCTCGGCGCGAGGGCCTGTTCGTCGAGCCCGCGAGCGCGGCGTCGGTCGCTGGGCTTCGTAAGCGCGCGCGGAGCGGGGGACTGCGTGGCGTGTCGAGCGTCGTCTGCGTCTTGACCGGCAACGGTCTCAAGGATTCCGAGACCGTGCGCTCGCTCAGTCAGGAGGTCGCGATCGTGGACGCGACCGCCGACGCGGTGATGGGCGCGATCGCGCACGCCGCGCGCGCCTAGGTGCCCCCGTCGTGAGCGAGCTGCGCGTCCGCGTGCCGGCCTCGAGCGCGAACCTCGGTCCGGGATTCGATACGTTCGCGCTCGCGCTGCCGCTGCTCGCCGAGTTCGAGCAGCGACCGGCGAAGACGTGGTCGGTGACCGTCGAGGGCGACGGACCGGGGATCCCCCCGGACGACGAGACCCTGTTCGTCGTGTCGGCGCGCGCCGTCGCGAAAGCCGCGGGTCGTGAGCTCGTCGCCCAGCACGTGACGCAGCGATCGGCGATCCCGATCGCGCGTGGGCTTGGCTCCAGCGCCGCGGCGATCGTCGGTGGTGCGGTGGCCGCGAACACCCTGCTCGGCGAGCCCTTCGACCGCCGCACCCTGTTGCGCATCGCGAGCGAGGTGGAGGGACACGCCGACAACGTCGCCGCGGCTTTGTACGGCGCGTTCACCGTGGCACTGCCGGACGATGGCGGTCCGTTCGCGACGCGCCTCGTGTTCCCGCGCACCTGGCGCGTGTGCCTGCTCATACCTGGACGCCCGCTCTCCACCGAGCAGGCGCGCGCCGTCCTCCCCGCGCAGGTCTCGCGCGACGACGCCGTCTTCAACGTCGCGCACGGCGCGGCGCTCATCGCCGCGGTCATGCGCGCGGACGGTGCCCTGCTCGCGCTCGCGATGGTGGACCGTCTCCACCAGGCCGCGCGCACCAAGCTCGTGCCCGCGCTCGGCGAGATCATCACCGCGGCGCGCGAGGCGGGGGCGTTCGGTGCCGCGTTGTCGGGCGCCGGACCCAGCGTTCTGGCGGTCGCGCCCACGCGGCTGGCTCCGCGCGTCGTCGCCGCGATGGAGGAGGCCGCCGCGGCCGCGGGTGCCCCCGGGCGCGGACGCGTCGTGCGCGTACGCGCCGCCGGCGCACAGGTCCTCAAATAGCACGACTCGCGCTGCTCGCCGATCCCGCCGCCCGTTCGGCGTTCGCGCGCGAGCTCGGACGCGGTGTCGAGTACCACGACGTCCTTCCGACGACGCAGACGCGCGCGCGCGAGCTCGCGGCGCAGGGTGCGTCACGAGGCATCGTCGTCGCGAACGAGCAGAGTGCGGGGCAGGGAACACGTGGCCGGGTCTGGGTCGCGCCCAAGGGGACGAGTCTCCTCGCGTCGTGGATCGTGCGCCCCGCGCCGGTCGCGCCCGCGCTCTTCGCCGCGCTCGCCGGCGTGGCGATCGCGCGGTCTCTCGACGCCCTGGTGGGCGCGGATGCCCGCCTAGAATGGCCCAACGACGTACACGTCGAGGGGCGGAAGGTCGCGGGCGCGCTCGCCCACGCGACATCGGATGGCGACGGAGGCGTGCTCGTGCTCGGTATCGGGATCAACGTGCATCAACGGCCCGACGATTTCCCCGCGGAGCTGCGCGAGCGAGCGATCTCGCTCGCGATGGCCGGCTATCCGCTCGATCGGCTTGCCCTTCTCGCGCGGCTGACACGGGAGCTGGACCGTCTCGAAGACACCACCGAGCGCGGCGCCGCGCTCGACGAATGGCGCCGCCGCTCGACGTTCCTCGGCAAGACGGTCGAGGTGCGCGCCGGGGAGCGGGCGCCGCTCCGTGGCATCGCGGCCGCGATCGACGACGACGGCGCGCTCTTGGTGCGCACGCCATCCGGCACCGAGCGCGTCGTCGCCGGTGAGGTCGCTCTCGCATGAGCGAGCGTTTCGCGATCGTCGTCGACGGGACCGCCTGCCTCACGCCTGAGCTGCAGCAGGAGTTCGACATCCGCTGGCTTCCACTCCACGTCGACATCGGGTCGGAGACGTTCACCGCGAACGTTGACCTCTCGGCCGATGAGTTCTACCGGCGCATCGCAGCGCCCGGCGTGCTCACTGGCACCTCACAGCCGAACATGGGCGAGTGCCGCGACGTCTACGACGCGATCGTCGCCGAGGGAACGAAGCAGCTGCTGGTGCTGGTGGTCGCGACGGAGCTGTCCGGCACGTTCTCGGTCGCCAATACGACGGCGCAGGCGATGCCCGACGTGACCGCCCTGGTCATCGACACGCGGTCCCTCGCGGGCGGCATCTCGCTCATCGCCACCGCGTGCGCGCGCCTGCGCCGCGGCGGCGGCTCGTTCGAGGAGGCGGTGGCGCTCGCCAAGAGGCTCTCGGGGAAGATCCCGATCTACGCCGTCGCGGACACGCTCGAATATCTGAAACGGTCGGGGCGGGTGAGCGGCGCGCAGGCCCTCTTCGGCTCGATGTTGAAGATGAAGCCGATCCTCGAGGTCGC
>JANNUM010000550.1:0-2602 GCA_031395235.1 Chloroflexota bacterium | reverse complement strand
CGCTGCTCAGCGAGTACTTCGCGGCGATGGCTTCGGTCATCGAGTTGTGGGGAGGCACGGTCGAGAAGTTCATCGGCGATGCCGTCATGTCCGTCTTCGGCATCCCGTCGATGCACGAGGACGACGCCGAGCGTGCCCTCCGCGCGGCTCTCGAGATGCAGGCCCGTCTCGGGGAGATGAACCCAGAGTTCCACGAGCGACATGGGGTCCAGCTCGCGATGCGCATCGGCGTCACCACCGGTGAGGTCATCGCGGGAACGGGAGGCGACCAGTTCATGGTCACCGGCGACGCGGTGAACGTGGCCGCGCGCCTTCAGCAGACCGCTGAGCCCGGCCATGTCCTGGTGGGGGAGCGAACGTACTTCGCCACCCGGGGAGCCTTCGCGTTCGAACCACGCGAGGAAAGGTCGCTCAAAGGCAAAGTGCTCCCCGTGGCCGCGTGGCGACTGATCGGCACTGCGCAACTGGTGCGTCCGCGCGGACTGGCGGGCGTCTCGACCGCGCTCGTAGGGCGCCAGCGAGAGCTCGATCTCCTCGAGAATCTCTACCGGGCGACAGTCGACGAGGCGCGCCCTCGCCTGGTCACGATCCTGGGCGAGGCGGGCATCGGCAAGACGCGGCTCACGGAGGAGTTCCTCGCCCGCGCCGGATCGGAGGCCAGGCCCCCGGTGGCCGTCTATACAGGTCGCTGCCTTCCCTATGGAGAGGGCATCACGTACTGGGCTCTGCGCGAGATCCTCTGGGGGGCGGCCGGCATCCTCCTCGACGACACCGCGTCCGCCGCAGGCGAGAAGCTCCGCAGGCTGATCTCCGACCTTCTCGGTGGATCGGGCGACGGCGTGCTCGAGGCAGAGCGGGTGATGTTCGCGCTCGCGACGACCGCGGGGATCTCGCTTGCGGACAATCCCCTTGACCGGATGTCGCCGGAATCGATCGGCGAGGAGCTCGGCCTTGCATGGCCCCACTTTCTCAGCGCGCTCGCGGCCCGGCGGCCTGCTGTCGTCGTCATCGAGGACCTCCATCGGGCGGAGTCGCCTCTGCTTGACATGGTGGAGCACCTCGTCTCGCGCTCGACCGGAAGCGTGCTCCTCGTAGCGACGGCGCGGCCGGAACTGGCGGATCTCCGTCCCGGCTGGAGTTCGCGAGGAGGAATGTCGCAGATCGCCCTTGAGCCCCTCACCGGTGCCGAGGTGCGGGACCTGCTGGACGAGCTGCTTCCGCAGGTCGGCTTCGAACTTCGCGAGAAGGTCTTGGCCACGGCGGAAGGCAACCCCCTCTTCGCGGAGGAGATCGTCGGGCACCTGATGGACGAGGGCGTCCTCGCCCGCGACGGGGAGCAGATTGTCGAAGGGTCCGACGCCCCCGTTACGATCCCGGACACGGTCCGGGCGCTCCTCGCCGCCCGCGTCGACGCCCTTCCCGGGGAGGAGAAGCGTTTGCTTCAGGACGCCGCGGCCGTCGGCCGGACCTTCTGGCTGAGCTCCCTGGAGTCGATGCGCGGCGGCGCGTCGATTCGCCCTGTGCTCAGTGGGCTCGAGGACAAGGGCTTGATCGTGGTCAGACCGACGTCCTCCCTGCCCGGTCAGATGGAGCTCTCCTTCCGTCACGGCCTCACACGCGAGGTCGCGTACCAGTCGATCCCGAAAGGCAGGCGCGCGAAAGCGCACGCGGACGTCGCTCGCTGGATCGAGCAGCTCGCCGGTGACCGCCGGCAGGAGTATGTTGACCTGCTCGCCTACCACTACGAGTCCGCTGCTCGTCCAGAAGACGCGGCTCTGGCCTGGCCTACCGACGAGTCGGCTCGCGAGGAGGTCCGGTCGAAGGCGGTCGCCGCCCTCCTCGATGCGGGACGGGCCGCCAAGGCCCAATTCGCGATCGATCAGGCGCTTGGATTCGCAGATCGCGCGCTCGCGCTCGCGGCAAGCGACGCCGATCGGCTGGCAGGCCTCGAGCTGAAGGCAGAAGCTGCCCACGCCGCGGTCCGGACGGGCGAAGCCTGGTCCGACTACCTCGAGGCGCTCGAGATCGCCCGCCGGATTTCAGACGCGCAGGCGGTGTCCAGGCTGAGGGCGAACGCGACCCTGCTGTGGTCTCGGTACGCGGGCGCCTTCAGCGGCACCGGTTGGAGGGAGCGGGCTCGCGAGATACTCGAGAGCGGGCTGGAGGAGATCGGCGAGGACAGCGTCAGCTTCGAGGCGGCGGCGCTTCTGACCGGGCGATCCGTGTCCAGTCATTGGGGCATTACCGACCGCGAGGTGAGCGCGAGCGTGCGTGATGCCGAGCGTGCCGTCGAGATCGCCGAAATAGTCGGCTCTCCGTACCTCCTGTCCTATGCGCTGGATGGCCTTGCGGGCGTCGTCGAGCGAGAAGGCTTCTGCCGTGCCGTCGAGATGGCCGAGCGGACACTGGAGAGCGCCAGGGACATGACCGATCGTGTCCAGGCTCACGAGCTGCTGGTCACGGCAGCCCTGTCGTACGCCGACGCCGGGCGGTTCGAGCTCGCAGAGTCGGTCGCCGATGAGGCCGCCCAGCAAGCGGCACGCCTGAGTCCGCACCACCGGCTGCATGCCGCATCCGCTCAGACCGCGTGCCTCCTTCCGGC
>JANNUM010000537.1:0-3884 GCA_031395235.1 Chloroflexota bacterium | reverse complement strand
CCAGCTGTACGGACGCGCTCATCAGCAGGAGGTTCGTCGGCCCCGACCCAGTTACGACGACCTTCGCGATGAAGGCGCCCACACCCTGCAGAACGAGCGACGCGACCGCGAGGCCAAGCCAACCGGCGAGCGCGCCCGGCGCCGCGGGCCGGAAGGCCAGCAGCGTGGCCGCGGCAACTCCGAGCGGGACACCGGCAAGCGCGAGCGCGGAAGGGCGCTCCGCCAGCAGGAGCACGGCGAGCACCACGGTGAGCGCGGGGCTCATCCCCGTGAGCGGCGCGACGAGTCCGACCGGGCCGCGGCGCGTCGCCTCCGTCGTGACCCAGAACGTTGCGGCCATGAGCAGCGACAGACCGAAGGCGCCAGCGAGTCCTGCCGGGTCCGGTGGATTGAGCACGGCGAACGGCACGTACACGAGCAGTGACAGGAATGCGTTGAGGCGGTAGAAGTACGCGGTCGACCAGCGAACCAGCGCGACCTTCGTGACCACGCGCTGTATCGACCAGACGAGGAGCGCCCCGAGGGCGAAGGGAAACCACGGTTCCAGACGACTCTCCTTAGCGCGACACGCCGGCGAGTCGGAGGACGCGATCGATCGTCGCGCGCTCGCCCGGCCAATGCTCGATCACGCGTTCGCGGCCCGTCCAGCGCGTGACTTGACGGAGCAGGAGCACGGCGACGATGACATCGTCGAGCTGGCCCGCGATGGGCACGAAGTCGGGGACGAGGTCGATCGGCATCGCGAGGTAGGCCACGCCCAGGCCAAGCAGCAGCTTCGCGCGGCGTGGGACGAGCGGATCGCGCAGAAGACGAGTGAACAGCAGCGCGGCGTTCGGAGCGAAAAAGGCGAGCTCGCGCGCCGCGAGCCGACGCCCGGCGACGACAAGGATCAGCACGACGAGCAACCAGAGACCGACACCGACGAGGACGACCGCAATGAGACTGTCCAGCTGGATCCTTGGGCTACGCCGGGCTCGAGCCGGTGATCGTCGCGCGCGCGACCTTGATCGGTGGGCAGAGACAGACGATCGAGCCCATCCCGTTAGAGGACCACCAGTCCCGTGCGAGACGCTGCGGACCGAGAAGCTCGATCCCGGAGAAGAGGTCGAGCGCGCTCATCGTGTAGCGCAGGTTCGCGAGCGCACGCGTGATGCGACCGTCCTCGATCAGGAACGTGCCGTCACGGGTGGTCCCGGTCATCGTCGCGCGCTTGGGGTCCGGTGTGTTGGTGTAATGGAAGCGCGTGATGAGCACGCCGCGCTTCACCGCGCGGATGAGCTGCTCGCGCTTCGCATCGCCACCGGCCATCGTGAGATTGGCGGCATGGCCGCCAACGCTGTAGCGCCGTGGATCGGCGGCGTGGCCGGTCGAGCGCGTGTCGAACCATTTCGCCGACTGACGGTCGTGCACGACGCCCTTCGCGACACCGGCCTCCACCAGCGCGACGCGCTGCTTCGGCGTACCTTCCACGTCGAACGGGATCGCGAGCGTGCGGGAGTCGAGTGCGTCGTCCCAAAGCGAGAAGCGCGGACCTGTGACCTGCTCGCCGAACCTCCCGGCCATGAACGAGCGACCGTCCTTGAGTGTCTGCCCGGTGAGGCCGGTGAGGGACATGAACCGCAGGATCTCGGCGACCGCGAGCTCTTCGAACACCGCTTCGTAGTCGCCGGGCGCGAGCTGCGTGCGGTCGCGGTCGAGTGCCGCCTTCTCGATGGCGCGCGCGGCCACGACCGACGGATCCAGCGAGCGCGTGCTCGAGCCGAGATCCTCGGCCCAACCGGTCCCGGTGTCACTCGTCACAAGCGCGCGGAGGTACGCCATCGTGCTCGGTGCGTACGCCGCGACTCCGTTCGTGTTCGCGAGCGCGTCCTCGGTGAGCTCGATCTGGTGTGTACCCGCGGCGCGGAAGCCGCGCTCTTTCACCGCGGCGGTGACGCGCTGGATCGCCTCGGCCTGACCCGCAGCGTCGGCACGAGCCGTCTCGGCATCGTACGCGCGCGGCTCCGACGAGGAAGCCGGTCCTGACAGGCCCGGCCACTCGGCGTTCGGCGCGCTGTCCCGTGCCGCGGCCGTCGCGTCGACGATCAGCCGCCGGAGGTCGGCGGGATCCTGTGAGTTCGCGCTGGCGATGCCGACCGCTTTCCCAACGATGACGCGCGCCTGTACGTGCGTCTCGTCCGCGACTGCGCTCTGGTGGATCTCGTTCTTCGCGTAGCGGCTGATCGCCGAGCGGCGGCGGTGGACCCAGAGCTCCGCCTCGTCCGCCTTCGCGTCACGAAGCGCGTCCTCGAGTGGCTTGAGCATCGCGTCGCGGCCACGCACTGTCACTCGCGCACCTCGATCGGCACGTCGCGGAAGCGCGCGTGCGCGGCACCGTGTCCGACGCGCATCAGCTGCAGCGGCTCCCCCTTCGCGCACGAGAGAAAGCCGTGGAGCTCCCAGTCGTTAGCGACACCGTCGCAGCGCCCCCAGAACGCGGGCGTGAGCGATTGGAACGAGACGCCGCGCGCGTAGCCCTCGAGCGCGCCGCGGCGGATCACGCGAGCGGACTGCGTCGAGAAGTGGAAATTCTGTCGCTTGTCGTCGAGCGAGTACGACGCGGGCGCCTCGAGAAGCAGGCCGTCGTCCACCCCTTTGAGCAGCGCGTCGTAGCTCTGCGTCCCAGGATCCAGGCTCACGTTCACCATGCGCACGATCGGGAAGTGCTGCCAGCCCTCGGCGCGCGCCGAGCCGATCGCGACCGGCATAGCGAGCGCGGCCGCCGTCTCGCGCGACGTCAGGTAACCCACGAACGTGCCGCGGTCGATGAGCTTGGTCCGCATCGCCGGCACGCCGTCGTCATCCCAGCCGAAGGTGCCCATGCCGCCCGACACCGTCGCGTCCGCGGTCATCGACACGTGCTCCGAGCCGTAGCGGAGCGCGCCGCGGTCCTTGGGCCACAAGAAGGTCGTGCCCGCGAAGGCGACCTCGTACTCGAGCACGCGGTCGGCTTCGGTCGGATGACCGCACGACTCGTGCACGAGCAGCGCGAGGAACTCCGGCGTGAAGACGAGCGTCGTCGGCCGCTGCGACGCGAGCGGCGCGTCGAGCATCGCCTCGGCGTCGTCGCGATAGCGCGCGGCGCGCGCCGCCAGGTCGAGGTGCTCGATGAACTCCCAGCCGGCCTGGCGCACCAGGCGGCCGTCGTAGCGCTGCGCGGGCTTGGCGCCGGCCTTCACCGCGGTGAGGCTCACGCCCGCGCCGGACTCGACGATCTCCTGGCGCACGTCGGTACCCTCGCTCGTCACGAGATGCTTGCGCGTGCGGTACGCGGCGACGCTCCCACGGCGCGAAACTGCATGCGGACCTCGCAGGTTCGCGTCGGCGGCGCGCAACAGCGCGATGCGCTCCGCCAGCGGGACCGCGAACGGATCGCGCTTCAACGTGGTGCGGTATTCGCCACGCTGCGGCGCGACCGGCGCCAGCGTGACGGGCGCCAAACGCGTGGTTGCCGCGGCCTCCGCGCGCGCGAAGGCCTCGTCGACGACAGCGCGCAGGGACATCTCGTCGGTGCGGTCGGTCGCGGCAAAGCCCCAGGCACCCCTGTGGATGACGCGGAAGCCGATGCCCCGGTCGCCTGAGCGCGTGACCGACTCGACCTCGCCGTCGCGAAGGGAGACCGACTCGTGTTCGCGCTCGACGCGGCGCGCATCGGCGTAGTCGGCACCTCGGCGCGCGCCGAGATCGACGAGGTCCGCGAGCTGGGCGTCGCGCTCGGGCACGGCGGAAGATTACTGTGGCGTGGCCGTAGGCCACGCGCCCAACAGATGAGAGCAGCGGAGTGGCCCGATCACGTGAGCGGGCCTCAGCTACACTCGCGTCACAACAAAACGGCGCGCGCGACG
>JANNUM010000536.1:0-3281 GCA_031395235.1 Chloroflexota bacterium | reverse complement strand
GACGCGAAGTTCAACCTCGAGATCGTCCAGCGCATCCTCGCGGGGAGGCCCAACCAGCCAGGTCAACAGTCTGGCCCCGGCCAGGGACCGCCGGGCGGCAGCCCCGGCCCCGCGCAGGGACCGGGACAAAGTGGCCAGCCGAGCGCCAGTGGCTCGCCGCAGCCGGGTCAGAATCCGGGGCAGCCCCAGGAGCCGACGAGCGATCCCGCGAACTCGAGCGATCCGAGCGACCAGCCGCCGCCCGCGCTGCGACCCGCGCTCGACGAATTTCGCCGGGGCCTCACGATCGACGAGGCGCTGCGCGTGCTCGAGGCGCTACGCGGCGAGCAGCGTGGTGTCGGCCAATTGCTCGAGGGCCCACGCAGGGGCGCCGGCGGCGAGTACTGACGTCCGTCGCGCCCGCGAGCGATAATGGCTCGTAACGAATGGACCCTTCCAGTATCGCGGCGGGTGTCGCCGCCGCATTGTTCCTGGTGCTCGCGAATGGTTTCTTCGTCGCCGCCGAATTCGCGATCGTCAAGGTCCGCGGTACGCAGTTGCAGCCGCTGGCCGCGCACAGCGCGCGGGCGCGGCTCGCGATCCACATCACGCACCATCTCGATTCCTATCTCGCCGCTTGCCAGGTCGGCATCACGTTGTCGTCGCTCGCGCTCGGCTGGCTCGGCGAGCCTGCGATCGCGGGTCTCATCGAGATTCCGCTCGTGGCGGTCATCGGACCCTTCGCGCCCGCCGTGGCGCATGGGATCGCTATCGCGCTGGCGTTCGCCCTCATCTCCGCGCTGCACATCGTCCTCGGTGAGCTGGCCCCGAAGTCCGTCGCCATCCAGCGCGCGCTCCCGACGGCGCTATGGGCCGCGTATCCGCTCCACTGGTTCTACCGGGCGATGTATCCGTTCATCACGGTCCTGAACACCATTGGCAACGCTGTCGTGCGCCGTGTCGGTCTTCAGCCCGCGAGCGGCGCGGAGCGCGCCCATTCACCCGACGAGCTCGGGCTGATCCTCGACGCCGCGAGCAGCGCCGGCACGCTCGAGTCGGTCGAGAGCGACATGGCGCGCAGAGCGCTCACATTCGGCGACCGGACCGTCAGCAGCGTGATGGTCCCTCGAACGGAGATGATCAGCGTGTCCGAGCGCGCGACCGTTCCGGAAATGCTCGCGCTGAGCGCCGCGCACCCATTCACGCGACTGCCCGTGCACCGGGCGGGCAGCGAAGAGATCCTCGGCGTCCTCCATATCAGAGATCTCGCGCACGCAAAGTCGAGCGACGTCACGGCCGGTGAGCTGAGCCGTCCGGTCGCGATCGTTCCCGAGAACGCGGATCTCCTCGACGCCTTGGCCCTCTTCCGTCGGGAGCGGACGCCGGTCGCCGTCGTGATCGACGAGTACGGCGGAACGGCGGGCATCGTGACGCTCGGCGCGATCGCGGAGCTGTTGCTCGGACAGGTCGGCAGCGAGTTCGAGCCAGGCCGAGTGCTCTTCGACCAGCGGCCGGACGGCTCATTGCTCATAGACGGCCTCACCCCGCTCGATGATGTGCGCGAGCGTCTGAGCATCGAGCTGGCTGAGGTCCCGGCGGACACGATCTCCGGCCTCATCGTGGACCGGCTCGGGCGCGTCGCCGCTGTCGGAGATGCCATCGACGAGGAGGGCGTCCGCTTCGAGGTCGTCGCGGTCGACGGCCATCGGATCGACAAGGTCCGGGCGATCCGAGACACCGCGGAGGCCGCGATCAGATCGTGATGCTCCTTCCGACCCCTCGTTCGCGCGCGAGCCGCAGCACGAGTGCGGCTGCGGCGGCGTCCTCGACCGCGACACCGACGGACTTGTAGAGCGTGAGCTGCGACGCGTCGGCGCGGCCGGGACGCGCGCCGGACACGAGCTCGCCGAGCTCGGCATGGATATGTGTCGCGTCGATGAGCCCGTCGCGGATCGGCCAGAGCAGATCGTTCGATCCGCCAGGGGGTGGCGCGAGGGCCGCAGCGCGCGACTCGACTACAACGAGCGCCGCCGCGACGGTCTCGCCGTCCACCTCACGTCCCGCGGTGTTGTAGCCGACCGAATTCACGTGCGTGCCGTCACGCAGCCAGTCGCGGCGCACGACCGGATCGGCGCTGTGTGTGCACGCGCACACGACGTCGGCCGCGTGCACGGCCTCGGAGAACGACGCGGCGCGCGCCGGCATGCCCGTCTGCGCCGTGATCTCGCGCGCGAGAGCCAGAGCCTTCGCCCCGTCGCGAGCGGCAATCACGATCTCACGGAAGCGACGCACGCGCGGCAACGCGCGCAGATGGGCGCGCGCTTGCATGCCCGCACCGAGCACCGCGAGCGTCGCGGCTTCCGGACGCGCGAGGAGATCGGTGGCGAGCGCGGAACCCGCTGCGGTGCGCGCGGCGGTGATCGCCTCGCCGTCCATGAGCGCCGCCGGTGTTCCGGTCAGCGGATCGAAGGCGACGATCACGGCCTGGTGGGTGGGACGATCGGTGTTGCGCGGGAAGAGCGTGACGAGCTTCGTCGTGAGCGCGCCCGCACCGGGGAGGTAGGCTGGCATGGCAGCGAGGAGCGCGTCCCGCTCGGCGACCAGGGCGGCGATGCGCGTCGGCATCGAAGCGCGTCCAGCGGAGAGGTCGGCCAGCGCGGCTCCGACCGCGGCGCGAAGCGCATCCGGTTCGAGGAGCGACTCGACCTCGCGCTTGTCCAGAATGAGCACGCGGGGATAGTCGTATCTTTTCTGTGTATGTGTCGCAGCATCAAGACTCTGCGTGGGACGGCGCCCGCGACCGACGAGGAGGTCCGGGCGGCGGCGCTCCAGTTCGTCCGCAAGATCAGCGGATTCCGGGCTCCGGCGCCCGCCAACGCCCAGGCATTCGACGCGGCCGTCGAAGAGATCAGGGCCTCCTCGGAGCGGCTGCTGCACCGCCTGCCGGCCAAACGCGTCCGCCCGGAGGCTAGGCCAACTGGCGTATAGGGCCTCATCAGGGCGTTTCGGCGAGCCCCCTCCCCGTTAGAGGGATAGACAGGCCGGTTAGCGGAGCAAAGACTCACCGCAATTGGCTTAACCGGCCAGCCGACAATTTGGAGGCAAGGGCAAAAATGACGCTCCTACGTAAATGTCTGTATCTGGCGCTCGTGGCGCTGCTGGTGGCGAGCTGCGGCGGTGCCAACCCCATCGCGGCGAAACCGACTCCGGACCCCCTGGCGGGGACCTACGTGACCAAGGGCGGCGGCGGCGCGCTCGATAACGTCAAGCCGCTCACGGCGGCGTTCGCCGCGCTCCACCCC
>JANNUM010000532.1:0-3915 GCA_031395235.1 Chloroflexota bacterium | reverse complement strand
CGTAGATCTGCTTGCCGTCGGCTCGTTTGAAGGTGAGCTTCTTCGCCGCGTCCAGGAACTCCTCGTAGGTCCAGTTGCCGTCCTTCGGCGGCGTGACACCGCGCTCCTTGAAGAGGTCGAGGTTGATGTACTCGAACCACGGCACGATCCAGAGCGGATACGCCACGACCTTGCCTTTGTAGGTCGTGGCCGTGAGGGCGCTAGCGTTGAAGTCGCTCCGCTCCGCCGCGGTGAGCGGCGCCTCTGACAGCTGACCGGCGGCCGCGTACTTGAGCACGTCCCCGCCGGTGGTGTGGAAGACGTCCGGGCCCGCCTTCTGCTGGAGGATCGCGATGTCGAACTTCTGGTCGGTCTCCGCGCCGAACGGACCACCCTGGATCGAGATCGTGACGTTCGGGTTGCGCTCCCGGAAGCCCTTCACCGCTCCGTCCGACGTCACCGATTCGGCGTTCTGGGTCCCGGCGGTGTAGTTCCGGCGCCACCATTCGAGGCTGACCGGCTTGGCCGCCACGGCCGTCGCCGATGGGGCCGGGCTCGCGCCAGTGGCGCCGGTCGGACCGGCGGAGGGACCGCACGCGGTGGCGACGCCGACCGCGGCAAGCGCCTGCAGGAAACGCCGGCGCGAAATTGTCGCTTCAGTTTCACGATCCATCTGACTTCTCCCCGCGCGCATCTCCGCAGGACTATACCTGCGGGTCACCGGAGAGCGCTTACGCGCCCAGGTATGCGCGCGCCACGCGGTCGTCGCGGAGCAGGTCCGCGGCGCGGCCATCGAACGCGATCGTCCCGAGGTCCATGACGTAGCCCCGGTCCGCAAGGCGCAGCGCCTTCGCGGCGTTCTGCTCGACGAGGAGCATCGTCGTCCCGCGCCGCTTCAGATCGGCGAGCACCGCGAAGACGTCGGTCACGACCTTCGGCGCGAGTCCGAGCGACGGCTCGTCCAGGAGCAGGAGGCGCGGGCGCGCGAGCAGCGCGCGGGCGATCGCCAGCATCTGCTGCTCGCCTCCCGAAAGACTCCCGGCGGGCAGCCGGCGCCGCTCGCCGAGGATCGGGAAGCGCACATACGCCTCCTCGAGGCCATCACGCGACGCGAGACGCAGGTTCTCCTCCACCGACATCCCGGCGAGCACGAGCCGGCCCTCGGGCACCTGGACGATGCCCGCGCGAACGATCTCGTGCGGCGGTCTCCCGAGGATCGTCCGGCCCTCGAAGCGGACGCTGCCCCGGGCCGCGACGAGGCCCGAGAGCGCGGCGAGCGTCGTCGTCTTCCCCGCGCCGTTCGCGCCGATGAGCGCCACGACCTCTCCTTCGGCCACGTCGAAGGACACGCCGTGCAGGACCTCGACCGCGCCGTACCGGACCCGCAGGTCACGGACCTCGAGCATCAGACGGCCTCGTCTTCGGCGCCGAGGTACGCCTCGCGCACCGCGGGGTCGGCCTGCACCTCGGCGGGCGCGCCCTCGGCGATCTTGCGTCCGAAGTTCAGCACCGCGACGCGCGCGGACACGCCCATGACGAGCCGCACGTCATGCTCGATGAGCACGATCGTGAGGCCCTCGCCGACGAGCGTGCGCATCAGCTCGCGCAGCCGCGCGGACTCGGTGGCGTTCAGCCCCGCGGCCGGCTCGTCGAGCAGCAGCAGCGTCGGCTCGGAGGCGAGCGCGCGCGCGATCTCGAGCCGCCGCTGCTCGCCGTACGAGAGCTCGCCGGCGAGATCGCGCGCGCGAGCGGCGAGCGCGACGCGCTCGAGCAGCGCTTCCGCGATCGCGACATCACGCGAGGCGTTCGCGCGACGCAGCGGCACGAGTCGCGACGCGATGTCCGGGCGCATGCGCGTGTGGCGCCCGATGAGCACGTTGTCCATGACCGAGAGGCCCTTGAAGAGACGCACGCCCTGGAACGTGCGCGCGATGCCGCGCTTCGTGCGCTCGTGCGGCGGCAGGCGCGTGATGTCCTCGCCCTTGAAGGTGATCGACCCGCCGTCGGGGAGGAAGTGGCCCGAGATGCAGTTAATGAGCGTCGTCTTCCCGGCCCCGTTCGGTCCGATGAGGCCGAGCACCGCGCGCTCGGGGACGGCGAGATCGACGTCCGCGACGGCCGTCACGCCGCCGAACCGCTTCGTCAGTTCCCGGATCTCAAGCAATGTCGGCCTGCCCGATGCGCATCAGGCGCCGCGTGCGGCGCAGCTCGACGAGCGTGACGAGGCCGCGCGGCAGGTAGGTGATGACGAGGATGAGGATCACGCCCTGGAAGATGTCGCGGTAGTCGCGAAGTGGGCGAAGGATCTCCGGCAGCGCGGTGAGCAGGACCGCCCCCAGCATCGGGCCGAACACGTTCGGCACGCCGCCGATGACGGTGAAGACGAGGATCTGGACGGCTGTTCCGAACGCGAACTGGGACGGCTCGATCGAGAAGTTCAGGTGCGCCGCGAGCCCTCCGGCCCAGCCCGCCACCGCGGCGCCGAGCACGAACGCGGCGAGCTTGTAGCGGCGGACCGCGATGCCCTGCCCGGACGCCGCCATCTCGTCCTCTCGGATCGCGGCCCAGGCGCGGCCGACCGTCGATACGCGCACGCGCGCGAGCAGGTACGCGACGACCGCGACGGAGAGCCAGATCAGCCAGAGCTCCGTCAGCGGCGGGATGCCGTTGAGGCCCTGCCCGCGACCGGTGATCGGCAGCGCGAGGATCGCGACGCGCACCATCTCGCCGAATGCGAGGGTCGCGATCGCGAGGTACACGCCGCGGAGCCGGAAAACGATGACGCCGAGCGGGAGCGCGAGGGCGGTGGCGAGCACGGCGCCCGCGAGGAGCGCCAGGGGGAACGGCCACTGCGCGCGCAGCGTGAGCAGCGCCGAGGTGTATGCGGCCACGCCCATGAATGCCGCGTTGCCGAGCGTGAGCTGCCCGGCGTACAACGTCACCCATATCGAGAGCGCCAGCAGGCACGCGATGCCGATGCCGCCGATGAGCGACGAGTACACGCGGAAGAGCTCGGCGAGATCCACTAGACGCGCTCCGTGGCGCCGCGGCCGAAGAGGCCATTCGGGCGAACGACGAGCACCAGGAACAGCGTCCCGAAGACGAAGGCGTCGCGCAGCTCGCTCGATACGAGCGACGCGAATACCTCGCCGAGGCCGAGGAGATACGCGCCGGCGACCGCGCCGGGGATGCTTCCCATCCCGCCGAGGATCATCACCGTGAACGCACGCAGCTCGAGCTGCGCGCCCATCTGCGGGACGATCGAGTTGTAGGCGAAGCCGAGGAGCGCGCCGCCGACGCCGCCGAGGCCGGCGGATAGGAAGAAGGTCGCGGCGACGGCGCGGTCCACGTCGACGCCGAGGAGCCGGGCGGCCTTCGGGTTCTCCGCGAGCGCGCGGAGCTCACGACCCAGGCGCGTCGAGCGCACGAGATACGTGAGCCCGACCATGAGCAGCAGGCCGAGCCCGATGATCATGAGCCGCACGCCGTCGAATGTCGCATCGCCCGCGCGGACGACGAAGGACGGCAGGCTCCCTGCCGGGTACGAGAGGAAATCGGTGCCGTAGCGGAGCTCGAGGAGCCGGATCAGGATCAGCGACGCGCCGATGCTCGAGATCATCGCCGCGAGCGGCGGCGCGCCGCGCGCTCGCAGCGGAGCGAATGCGATGCGGTCGAGGACGATGCCGACGAGGCCGCACACGACGAACGCGAGGACGACGGCCGCGGGCCAGGGGAGGCCAAGGCTCTCCATCGCGAACAGCGCGACGAACGCGCCCAGGCCGAAGATCGCCGGATGCGCGAGGTTCAGGATGTCAAGCACACTGAAGACGAGCGTGAAACCCAGGGCGAACAGCGCGTAGATGCTGCCGAGGAAGATCGCGTTGTAGACCGGCTCGATCACAGGACAGCGGAGGGCCCGCTCGCTCCCGCGGAGTG
>JANNUM010000502.1:0-2021 GCA_031395235.1 Chloroflexota bacterium | reverse complement strand
CGCGCCGGCAGTCGAGCGCGACTGGCTGGAGCAGTCCGTGCGCGGCGTGCAGAACGTGCTTCGTCACCTGGGGATGCTCGACGGCGAGCCCACGGCGCTGCCGTCCCGCTACTTCCACTTCGGCTCGCGCGGGCACCGCGTCGTGCCGAGCAAGGGTGGGTTCCTCCGGGCTGGCTACGGACCCGACGCGCTCATGACCGAGGTACCGAAGGGAACGGTCCTCGGGACCGTGACCAGTCCGTACACCTTCGAGCGCCTGGAGGACCTCGTCGCACCCGCCGACGGCGTCCTGTTCGGTGTGGCGCGCGACTACATGGTGCGCCCCGGCGACTGGGCGTACTTCCTCGCGGAGTCGAAGCACCCGCAGAGCGCCTGGATCGACCGCGTCGGCTCGGTCAGCGACGTGGCGGCAGCGATCGAGCGGCGCGAACGCCCCAGCGCGGCCTGAGCACTCCGTGAGGCGATACGCCCTGCGACGCGTGGTCCAGATCGTCCCGGTGATGCTCTTCATCGCGGTCATCAACTTCCTGCTCATCCATCTGGCTCCGGGAGATCCCGCGGCCGCGCTCGCCGGCGAAGGCGCGCCGCAGGAGTTCATCGAGGCGCTTCGCGTGGACTACGGCCTCGACAAGTCGCTGATCGAGCAGCTCGGCACCTACCTCGGCACGCTGCTGCAGGGGGATCTCGGCTACTCGTTCGCCTATCGCCGCCCCGTCGTCGAGGTCATCGTCGAGCGCCTCCCGGCGACCCTGCTGCTCGTCTTCGCGAGCCAGATCCCCGCGATCGTCCTCGGCACGCTGCTCGGCGCGTACTCGGCGCGCCACTATCCGTCCAAGATCGACAACGCCGTCACGGCGATCAGCCTGTCCCTGTACGCGGTGCCGATCTTCTGGTCCGGCTTGCTGCTCATCCTCGTCTTCGCCGTCTGGCTCCGCTGGCTGCCGGCGTCAGGGATGTTCAGTCTCGCCGCCCCGAGCGAGGGCTTCGGCCGCACCCTTGACGTCGCGCGGCATATGGCGCTCCCCACGACGGCTCTGTTCCTCTACTCGCTGCCGACGTACGTTCGACTGACGCGCGCGAGCGTCATCGATGTCATGCGCGAGGACTTCATCACGACCGCGCGCGCGATCGGCTACAGCGAGAACGTCGTGTTCTTCCGGCACGCCCTGCGGAACGCCCTGTTGCCCGCGGTGACCGTGGCCGGACTCTCGCTGAGCTTTGTCTTCGCCGGAGCGCTCCTCACCGAGACCGTCTTCGGCTGGCCGGGGATGGGCCGTCTCATGTACGAGGGCGTGCTGAAGCGTGACTACCCCGTGCTCATGGGCGTGTTCCTCGTGACCTCCGCCCTCGTGCTCGTCGTCGGCATCCTCACCGACCTGCTCTACGCGGTGCTCGACCCCCGGGTCTCCTACGAGTGAGTGCCCCGCTGGTCGCCTCGGATGCAGCGGTCGCGCGGCTGGACGATGAGCACGCCGCGGCGATGGAGGGGCTGCGCCGCGCGCGCGCTGTCGGTGTGCGGGCCTTCGTCGCCCGTTTCCTCGCGCAGCCGTTCGCGGTCGCGGGCTTGATCCTGCTGGGGATCGTCGCCGCAACTGCTGTCCTCGCGCCGCTGATCGCTCCGTACGACCCATTTGCGCTGAACCCGCCGCTCCAGCAGCCCGGACCGAGGCACTGGCTTGGCACCGACCCCATCGGCCGGGACGTGCTGTCGCAGATCATCTGGGGAGGCCGTGTCTCACTCGCCTTCGCGTTCGGCGCGGCCGCGCTCTCGCTCGCCGTCGGTGTCGTCGCCGGGGCCATCCCCGGCTACCTGGGCGGCATCGTCGATGACGTCTTCTCCCGCTTCCTCGAGACGTTCCTCGTGATCCCGCGCCTCTTCCTCATCATCCTCATCGTCGCGCTCCTGGGTTCGAACCTCCTGTTCGTGATCGTGGTGATGGGGCTGATGAGGAAGAGGCGCGGGATCACGAGGAACGTCTCGAGGAAGCGGGAGAAGACGTCATCGACGATGCCGCCCAGGT
>JANNUM010000468.1:0-3272 GCA_031395235.1 Chloroflexota bacterium | reverse complement strand
CGCTGAGGATGTTGAGCTCGCGACGCGCGACGGGCTGAACCTCGGCGCGTGGTTCGTTCCCGGACGCGGCGCGCCACCACGGCCGGCTGTGCTCGTCGCGAACGGTAACGCGGGCGACCGCTCGGATCGCGCGCCGCTCGCGGCAGCGCTGATGCGAGCGGGCTATTCCGTTCTGCTCTTCGATTACCGCGGTTACGGCGGCAACCCAGGGAGCCCGACCGAGGAGGGTCTGCTCGACGACGCGCGCGCCGCCGCGGACCATCTGCAGGACAGGCCGGATGTCGACCACGCGCGTATCGCGTACTTCGGCGAGTCGCTCGGATCAGGCGTCGTGACCGCGCTCGCGGTCGAGCGATCGCCATCCGCGCTCATCCTCCGGTCGCCGTTCACGTCGTTCGCGGAGGTCGGGAGCCATCACTACCCGTGGTTACCAGTCGCGCAGTTGATCCGCGACCGCTATCCGATCGATGAGCAGATCCCGCGCGTGCGAGCGCCGGTGCTGATCATCGCCGGTGAGGCGGATGAGATCGTTCCGCTTCGCTTCAGCCGAGCGGTCCACGAGAAGGCCGCGGAGCCCAAGCGGTTCGTCGTCATCGACGGCATCGGCCACAACGATCCCGAGCTCCTTGCGGGCGAGCGAATGATCGCCGCGATCACCCAGTTCCTCGCCGAGTCAGCGAGATGAGCCGGCGACGGTGGGTCATCCGCGCGCGCCAAGCGCTCGCCTTCTCTAGTCGCCTGTGCGGAAGAAGAGGAAGTGGTCCTGCATGCGCTGGCCCTGGCCGGCGCTGAACTCGAAGTAGCAGGAGTCGTACGAGTAGTCCATGTAGTTGTGGATCGGGTCGAGGCCCGGCTCCGGGCAAGTGTCCTTGCCCCGCAGGCAGCCGCTCGTCGGGACGCGCATCGGCGGCGTGTCATCGACGTAGTCGCCCTTAGCGTTGCAACCACCGTAGAAGGTGTGCTCGAGCCCAAGCCAATGCCCGGCCTCGTGGACGGCCGTGAGACCGAGATCGTAGCGGTCGACGTAGCGGACGGAGGTGTAGAGCATCGATTCCCAGTCCACGACGATGCCGTCGAGGTACATCCGCGACGGCGTCAGGCCGGGGAGATACGCCCAGCCGAGATAGGGTCCCGCTGTCGTCGAGTAGTAGTTCAGCGCCTCGGGCGCGTTCGTCGTGAGCGCCTTCTTCATCGCGCGCTCGGCCGGCGAGCCGGGCCTGGCGTTGTACCACTCGGCGTTATCGGTCCGGGTGACGCCCGCTAGCTGGAACGTGAAGCCGGTCTTCGCGCCGCCATAGACACCGGTGAACGCGAGGTTCATGACGCGGACCTGGTCGTCGATCTGCTTCTGCGTGACGTTGCCGACGACGCCGTCACTGACGACGTGGAAGTACACCGGCACGGTCTCCCTGAACTTCGCGCTGCTCTTCCCCTTGGCTGACGCCGGCAATGACGCGACCGGCTCGTCGAGCACGGGCTCCCTGATCTCGCCATCGCCGCCGCGTGCGAACGAGTGACCGTCCTGATCCGGGACGACGGTGATGACCGTGCCGTCGAAGCAGTCGCCCGCGCGTGCACCGGCGGGCGCGTCGGCGGGTGCGATGACTATCAAAAGCGCTGCGCATGAGGTCCCGAAGAATCTCTTCATGCCTTCCCCTCTTGTGTCGCGTAGTGGTCGGAAAGGCTAGCAGCCGCGCTGCTCGTGGGCTAACGCGCGACTGTCACCACCACGAAGATGCCCAGATCGGGCAGGGGACCGCGTCCGTTGATCGCCGGACGCAGCGCGATCCGGTGCATGCCGGGCTCGGCAGGCGCCTTGAAGCGCGCGGTGAACCAGCCGACCTGACCCGGCCCGACGTACTGCGTCGATTGCACGGCGACCACCGTGCCGTCCGCGAGGATGAGCGAGGCCTGTGCGCCGTCGACGCCCCGGTACCAACCGGCCGAACCGGTGTTGCGGAGAGAGAGCGTCCATTCCACCGCGCTGTTGGGCGACGCGTTCGGGTAGGGCGCCTGTGACTCGAACGCGGCGCCGTACGCGCCGAGTGGCGGGACATCGAATGCCGGTCGCACGAGCGCGGGCATCGTGTTCGCGTTCGCGTTCGCCGCGCCCGCCTCGGCCGTCGGATGTGCCTGCTGCAGGAGCACACCGGCCACGATGAGCGAAGCCGCGGCGACGCGGAACGAAAGCTCCGGACGTGCCTTCGCGAACGCGATCACGCGGCGTGCCGCGCCGCGGGAGAGCAGGTCCGCGACGACGCCGCGTGCACCGCGCGTCACACGCTCCAGAATGGCGAGCTCTTCGTCGATCAGCACCGCGAGCGCGACGCCGTATACGAATGAGCGCGGACGGCGGTAGCGTCGGGCGGGATCCGGCTCGAGACCGCGCCGCAAGACGCTGGCGACGCGCGGCGTCGGGTGCGCGCCGAGCAGCTGCTTCGCGATCGCGGCGAGCCCGTAAACGTCGCTCGCGCGCGACGCGGCGCCACCCGCGGTCACCTCCGGCGACGCAAAGCCGGGCGTGCCACGCGGCACCTCGGGCGGATGACCGATCGGCTCGGCGATGCCGAAGTCGAGCAGACGCGGCCGGCCATCGGCTGCCATGAGAACATTCGCGGGCTTGAGGTCCAGGTGCACGAAGCCGTGCGAATGGAACGCCTCGACGGCGTCAGCGAGCTGGATCAAGAGGAGCGCGATCTTCCGCGGGGCCAGTGCGGGACCCGTGAGCTGATCGAGCGGCTCGCCCTCGACGTGCGCGAACGCGATGAGCGTGTCCCCGAGCGCGTCGTGGACGCCGAGCACCGGGACGATGGACGGATGGTCGAGCGTCTCAAGCCGTCGCGCCTCGGCCAGGAAGTGGCGTCGCGCATCGGCGTCCTGCGGGTCGCGGAGGATCTTCAGCGTGACCGCGCGGTCTCGCGATTCGTCGTACGCGCGCCAGACGTCGGCAGTGCCACCGGTTCCGATGTGCGCGGCGAGGCGGTAGCGCCCGGCCACGACCGTGCCGACGTCGCGACCGGCCGGAGACAGGACCTCGGTGACGTCCGAACGCCTCACGAAGCGACTAACGGACGAGCGCGCCACGCGCTGCGTTGCGTCCTATTGGGGCAGTACGACCGTACCCCTTGCCGTCGGCGGAAGCGGGACCGGCTCTCGCCCGGTCGTTAGCTCGCGAGGCCGATGTCGAAGGTCGAGGCGTAGGCGTCGCCGCTCTTGGTCACATTCAGGAGCAGCTTGCCGGCGCTCTGCTGGTAGATGCCGTCCGAGGAGTT
>JANNUM010000418.1:0-5197 GCA_031395235.1 Chloroflexota bacterium | reverse complement strand
GCGCCGGCGGAGCGAGATGAGGTACACGGCGAGACCGCCCCGCACGATGACGTAGGCCGCGACGATGAAGCCGAGGTTCTCGATCACGCCCTTGCCTCCAGCATCCGACGCTGGCGGTCGAGCTCGATCGACATGCGCTCGGCGAGGAACCCGAAGTACACGAAGGTGAACGCGACGACGCTTACGAGGAGCGTCACGCCCATGGCCGCGTCGAGCGACGGGCTGCCACCGGCGCGCATGACCGTGGGCAGCTGGTGCAGCGAATTCATCCATAGCACCGAGAGATGCACGATGGGGATGTCGATGACCGCGATGACACCGAGCACTGCCGCGCGCGTTGCGCGTCGCGAGAAATCGGTCGACAGCGAGCGCAGGAGCAGGTAGCCGACGTACATCATGAACATGACCGCCGTCGTCACGAGCCGCGGATCCCACGTCCACCACACGCCCCAGGTCGGCTTCGCCCAGATGGACCCCGCGATGATGAACATGCCGGTGAAGAGGACACCGATCTCGGCCGACGCGACCGCCAGGGCGTCGAACCACGGGCGCTTGGTCAACAGCCAGCCGAGGCTCGCGATGAAGACGATGAAGAACGCGAGGTACGCGAGCCAGGCAAGCGGGACATGCACGTAGAGGATCCGGTAGACGTCGCCCTGGACCGCGTCAGTAGGCGCCCAGACCAACGCCATGAAGGTCGCGATCAGCGAGCTGCCGATAGCGAGGACGCCCAGCCACGGCCGAACGCGGATGGTGGGGAAGGACGCCGTAGTCGTTTCGATCATTCGATGGCCGCAGGAACGATGGTAAGGCCGAGGACTCCGTACACGAGCGCGAAGGCCGCGAGGATGCCGGCCCATCCAAGAGCGACCGAAGCATCACCGGTGAAAGCTGCTGCCGCGCCCTGCGTGCATGCGACGAGCTGCGGGATAAGGATCGGGAACGAGAGGATCGGGACCAGCGCGACGCGCGCGCGCACGCGGAGCGCGAGGAGCGTCGCCAGCACGATGACCGGTGGCAGCGCGAGGATCCCTAGGATCCCGACGAGCACGAGATGACCCGCGAGCGCGACCTCGAGATCGAGCAGCACCAGCGACAGCACCGCCGCCGCGACCGCGACGATCGCCAGCACGACCGCGATCGCGACAAGCTTGCCCGCGTAGAGCGCGTCGCGCCCTCCCTCGAGTACGAGGATCGCATCGATCGCGTCATCCTCGAGCTCGCGATCGAACGAGCGCGTGGCCACCAGCATCGCGGCGAAGAGGATCGCGATCCAGAAGAGCGCGCTCGCGACAACGGGTTGGCGCGCCTGACCTGGTCCGAACGCGAGGCTCTCCATGAGGACCAGGATGCCGGTGAACGTGAGCGCCGCGACGAAGCCGTCCGGGTGGCGGCGTTCTGCGGCGAGCTCGCGTGCCGCGACGAGCAGCGCGCGGTCGAGAGCGTTCAAATCTCGCGCAGCGAGCCGGCGTTGAGGACGTAGCGATGCGCCGCGTCCTGATCGAGCTCGTGATGCATGTGTGTCGCCATGAGCACCGCCTGACCGCGGACCAGCGCGGTGTTGAGCGCCGCGCGCAAACGAACGAGCGCGTCCGAGTCGAGGTCCGCGAACGGCTCGTCGAGGAGTACCAGCGGGACCTGCTCCGTCTCGATCCGCGCCAGTGACGCGCGGCGCCGCTGCCCGGCCGATAACCGCTCGATCGGGCGATCCATCTCGTCGCCGAGGCCCCACTTCCGCAGCGCCTCGCCGACGTCGCTGGCGACGAGGCCGCGGAACGCGGCGAGGAAGGCCAGGTTCTCCCGCGCCGTGAGGCCGCGCAGGAGCATCGGGCGATGGCCGATGTACAGCGGCTGACCGCCCGGCATGGACCGGCGACCGCGCGCGAGCGGCACCAGCCCGGCGAGAGCGCGCAGGAGCGTGGTCTTGCCCGCGCCGTTCGTGCCTCGCAGTAACGTCAGTCCCGGCGGGAGCTCGAGGGAGATCCCCCGAAGGATCGTGCGGTCGTCGAGGACGACCGTGACATCGTTGAGCGATGCGTTCTCCGGGACGGGTGCGTTCTCTGGCACGCGCCGCATGATGGGGCGGCTTCTCTGCCTCTGCAGCCTCGCGGTCGTTCTGGTTGCCATCGCCTGCACGCCCGAGCCCGTTGCGACCGATCCGATAGCGCGGGGCCGGCAGGTGTACCGCACGCTGGGCTGCGCCACATGCCACGAAGCGAGCATTTCCAACCTGTTCCGCCCGGTCGGGCCGCCCCTGAACGAGGCCGGCCTGGTCGGCCGAAAGAGGGTTCCTGGCCTGAGCGCGGAGGACTACCTCCGCCAGTCGATCACCGATCCGGGGGCCTACCTGGTCCCCGGGTACCCGGACTCCATGCCAAGAGGCCTGGCCCAGGACCTGTCGCCGGAGGATCTGGCCGCTCTGGTTGCCTATCTGACCTCGTTGAGGTGAGAGATGGCTCCTAACGACCCCCTCCTGGAAACCGTTACGCCTGGTGGAAAGGATGAGGACGCCGCTCTGGCCGTACGAGCTTCCCAGGGTGATCCGGCAGCGTTCGGAACCCTCTACGACCGGCACGTCAGCGCCGTCTACCGCTATGTCTACTACCGAGTGCGGGACGACGCCGAAGCGGAAGACCTCACCAGTGATGTGTTCATGAAGGCACTGCGAGCGATCCCGCGGTACGAGCCACGTCAGGCGTTCCTCGCCTGGCTCTACCGGATCGCGCGCAACGCCGTCATCGACCACGTCCGCCGAGGCGGCCGACAGGTCTCCTTCGAGGACGCGCTCCTGCATCCCGAGGTGCACAACGCGGTCGATCCCGACCTCGAGGTGCTCGCCGGCTCCGACAAGGACACGTTGCGCACCGCTCTCGGCAAGCTCACGCCGCTGCAGCAGGAGGTCATCGTCCTCCGCTACCTCGAGGGCTACTCGACCGACGAGATCGCCAAGTTCATCGGAAAGCGCGAGGGCACCGTTCGCGGTATCCAGTTCCGCGCTCTCGGTGCGCTGCGACAGCTGATCCCCTCGCGCGAGGCCCTGGGTTGAGCCAGCGCAGGCTCCCCGATCCGCGCATTCGTGACGAGTTCCGTCGCGAGCTGCGCGCGCGTCTCATGCGCGAAGCCGCCGTCATCCTTGTACCGAAGCGCCGCGACACCGCATGGACCGCGTGGCTGCGTCCCGCGTTCGTGGCCGGTCTCGCCGCGCTCGTGTTGGTCATCGGTGCTGGCTCCGCCGCGGCGGGAAGCGTGCCGGGTGATGTCACCTTCGGTCTCAAGCGCGCGATCGAGGAGGTCCGCGTCGCGCTCACGTTCGACGACATCGAGCGCGTGCAGGTCCTAGCCGAGATCGTCGACCAGCGGCTGGCTGAGCTCCAACAGGTCGCCGATCGAAGTGACAAGGCCCCGACCGCGTCCGAGGAATACGCACGTGCGGTCTCGCGCTTCCGTGAGGCCGTGAACACGCTTCAGCAGGCCGCGCCCGACGACAAGAGCGATAGAGCGCAGGACGTCGCCGACGCGGCGCGCGAGAAGCACGAGATCGTGCTCGAGGAGCTGAAGGACCGACTTTCCGAGAACGCCAAGCCGTCCGTCGAGCGCGCGATCGAGGAAGAGCGCAGGGACACCAAGAACGACAAGGACAGGAAGCGCGGCGAGAGGGACGAGGACGGCGAGGACGACGAGGACGAGCGCGCGCCGCGTCAGAACGAGCAGGCGACGCCGCGGCCGGCCGAACGGCGCGAGACGCCGCGGCCGACCCAGTCGCCGCACCGCGACGACGACGACTAGGTAGGCGGAACGCCCCCGCTCCGCGGGACCTCGCCGCGACGCGGGTCACGTCGGAGGTCGATCGCCGGTATCGGTCCATGTGGCGGCCCGGGGAGCGGCGGAGGTGGCGGAGGCAGCTCATCCTCCGATGACCCGAAACTCCACCGTGCGAGCGCACCGATCCGTTTTCCGATGGAGCCAAATGCGGATGCGACAGCGCCCTGGATCCCGGTCCTCATGCCCGATCGCCAGAGCAGCGGACGTGCCAGGTGGCACGGTGGGTGCATGGAAAGCCGGTATGTGCGAGAAACGCGTCCTCATCGCAGAGGACGATCCGGACATCGGCGACGCGCTGCGCCAGGCTCTCACCGAGCGATTTGATTGCGAGGCCGACGTCGTCGCGAACGGTGCTCTTGTCATGGACTGGGTGGCTGCGCAGCGTCCCGATCTGCTGATCCTAGATGTTGGTCTTCCTGGCCTGAATGGGCTTGACGTGTTCGACCTGTTGCGCAGCGACACGCGCCTGCAGGGCGTGCCGGTGCTGTTCCTCACCGGGCTTCCGGAGCGCGCGGAGACCGCCAAGGCGGCCACCGGAGTTCACGAGGTCCTCGCCAAGCCGTTCGACATCGAGGATCTGCTCGCGCGCGCGGAACGGCTGATGGGCGGCGCGAAGAGCGAGATCGCGGTCTAGCGACTAGCCCGCGGTCTGCTCAGGCTCCTGCGAGCGCACGAGCTGCGGCCAGCGCCCACGCACCGCGGCGGCGATACCCTCGGCGTCCAGCCCGTAGTGACGCCGCCAGAGCTTCTGCGCACCATGGTCGACGTGCTCGTCGGGGATGCCGAGCATCTCGAGCTCGACGCGCGCTCCCCGTTCGTGGAGCAGCTCCGCGACCGCGGAGCCGAAGCCGCCCGCGACGACGTGCTCCTCGACGGTGACGAACCGCGGCGTACGCGCGGCGAGCGCGAGCAGTCGCTCGGCGTCGAGTGGCTTGGCGAAGCGCGCGTTCACGACCGTCGCCCCCGTCCCCTCGCGCGCCAGCGTTTCCGCGGCTTCGAGCGCGGCGTTCACCGGCTGCCCGTACGCGAGGATCACGATGTCATCGCCCACGTGGAGCGTTTCCGACACGCCGATCGGGAGCTCGCGTGGCGCCGGGGGGAAGGCGACGCCGAAGCCCACGCCGCGCGGGAAGCGGACGCCGATCGGACCGCGCTGCGCCGCCGCGTGCCGGTACGCCGTCCACAGCATGTCGCGCAGCTCGGCCTCATCCTTCGGCGCCATGAGCGTGACGCCCGGCAGCGGCCGGAGATACGCGATGTCGTACAGGCCCTGATGGGTCCGGCCATCGTCGCCGACGATGCCCGCGCGGTCCATCGCGAAGACGACCGAGAGGTCCTGCACCGCGACGTCGTGCAAGACCTGGTCGAAGCCGCG
>JANNUM010000417.1:0-2930 GCA_031395235.1 Chloroflexota bacterium | reverse complement strand
ACGCAGCGGCGCACCGATATGGTTCGCGAGCTCCGCGACGAACGCGGCGTCGGCCGCCGCGGCACGCGGACGCGCACGATGATCGAAATGCGCAACGTGGAGCACGAGCCCGAACTCTTCTCTCAGCTCCGCGAGGATGAGACAGAGCGCGGTCGAGTCCGTGCCTCCCGAAACGGCGAGCACGAGCGGACCGGGGCGCAGGATCACGTGGGCGCGCGCGTACGCGCGCACCGTGCTGACGATGTTGGATGGCGTCGTGATTGACACCGGTGGCTGGGGCGGGACTTGAACCCGCGACCTAGGGCTTATGAGTCCCTTGCTCTGCCAACTGAGCTACCCAGCCGCGCTGCGCAGATTTTACCGTTCGCGGCGTCCTGTTCCGCTACTCGCTGCTCACGTCCCGGTCGCGCTCGGCTGCCTCGCGCTCGGCGGCGAGGCGAGCGCGGAACTCCTCTTCGGTCAGAAGGTGCTTGCGCGCGTTACAGGCGCGGCAGGCCGGCAGGATGTTGTCGATCCAGTTCGTGCCGCCGCGAGCCAGTGACACTCGATGATCTTGTTCGAGCGGTCCAATCGCGCCGCAGTAGTTGCACGCGTGGTCGTATTGAGTGACGAGCTCCTGCCACTCGTCGGCAGTGAAGAAGCCCTCCGCGCCCTTACGCAGCGCGCGATGCTTCTCACGCTTCGCTCTGACGACATCGGGATTTGCGCGGTGGTAGACCGCGATCTGACGCTTTGAGCCGGTCCGTGTGTCGCGCGTAGCGAGCCCGACCTTCAGCCCGATGCTCCAGGGGGTGCGCTTCCCGCCAACGCTGCATGCCCGCGCGCGCCTTCTCGGGATTGCGCTTCATCCAGTCGCGACCGTACGCGCGCCGCTCTTCAGGATCTGCGAATGGCATCGCACTCCTCGCACACGCGTTGTATCTAGCGAATGCGCGACGTCGGTGCAATATGACCCCGGTCAGCGAGAAAGGCCAGTCTCCTGGGCCTCTGTTGCGGGAGAAGGATTCGAACCTTCGTCCTTCGGGTTATGAGCCCGACGAGCTACCGCTGCTCCATCCCGCGATATGCATTCTAACGCGTCTAACGCCTCAGCGCGCTCCGAAGAAAAGCTCGACCCAGCGCGCGATTCGGCTCGCTCGCCCGCCGTCCGAATGCGTCGCGCTGGCCGACGGTGCCGCACGCTCCACGGCGATGAGACCCTCGCCCTGTTTGACGAAGTCGTAGTCCTGCGCCTTCTGGATCAGGTAGTCCGTCGTCGTCTTTTGCGCGACCGCCGCCTCGAGCTGCGCGTAGCGCGCCTGCTCGGCTGCGATCTCGTCGCTCAGCACGCCCTTCGCGCGCTCGAGGGCGTTGGCCTGCACGGTGATCCCGGTGAACGCGGCCGCGCAGACGAGCCCTAGCCCGAGAACGGCCGTCGCGACGACGGGCCGCGTGCCGCGCGCGCGCGTTGCGCGCGACCGAGTCTGCTTCCTCACGCGCGCATCATGCGCCAGCGGCAGCATCAAATGGAAGAGGCGGTACCTCGAGACCGGCACCGCGCGCCGCGCCGCGCCCGATCAGCCCGAGGATGTGGACGGCCGCCAACGGATCACCGACCTCGCGCATGAACGCGGCCACCACGACCGTTCGCGACGGTCCGAACACGATCGCAGCGTCATTGCGCGTGGCCGCGAGCGTGCCGGTCTTGTTCGCGACACGACCGCCCTTGCTGAGATACCGCCGCAGCATCGCGTCGTCCTGGCAGCGCTCGAGCACCGCGATGACCGCATCGGACGTCGCGCGGTCCACCAGGTCTCCGCAGACGAGCCGCTCGAGCAGCGCGGCGATCTCGGAGGGCGCCGCGACGTTCTCCAGCCCGCGTCGTTGTGCGTCCCAGTCGAACATCCCGCGCGCGAGCTTGGTGCGCACGCAGCCCCACTCCGCCAGGCGCTCATCGACCCGGGCGACGCCGATCCGATCGATCAGACGGTTCGTCGCGGTGTTGTCCGAGAGCGCGATCGTCAGCATCGCCAGGTCGCGCAGGCTCACATCGCCGACGTCGCGAAGGTCGCCGAGGATGCCGGTGCCCCCGACGGTCGCGCCGACGGGCACGCGCTCCTCCAGCGAAAGACGACCCTCGGCAGCGTCCGCGTACAGCGCCATGACGAGCGGGATCTTGATCACCGACGCGGCCGGGAAGGCCTCATCCGCTCGCTGGGAGAACAACGTGTCGCCCCCGACCTCGCGCACCACTACGCCCGTCACGCCGCGTGTGCGATCCAGCTCGGCGCGCGCGGCCGCGAAGGATTCCTGCACTGGGCGAGCCTAGAGCCTAGATTGCGGCTCGTGATCGAATTCCGCGACGTCCACAAACACTTCGGCCCGCTTCATGTGCTCCGTGGGATCAACCTCACGGTGAAGGAGCGCGATGTCGTCGTGATCATCGGCCCGTCGGGCTCGGGCAAGAGCACGATGATCCGGACGATCAACAAGCTCGAGCCCATCGACAGCGGCGAGCTCGTCGTCGATGGCCTGCCGGTCCACGATCCGCACGTCGACGTCAATAGGCTCCGCCGCGACGTTGGGATGGTCTTCCAATCGTTCAACCTGTTCCCCCACCTGACCGCGGCCGAGAACGTCATGCTCGCGCCACGGAAGGTGCGCGGGATGTCGAAGGCCGAGGCACGGGCGAAGGCCATGGCGCTCCTCGAGAAGGTAGGCATCCCGGAGAAGGCCGACCAGCACCCACCGCGCCTGTCCGGCGGTCAGCAGCAGCGAGTCGCGATCGCGCGGGCGCTGGCGATGGGCCCGAAGATCATGCTGTTCGACGAGCCGACCAGCGCCCTGGACGCGGAGATGATCCGCGAGGTCCTGGATGTCATGCGCGACCTCGCCCGCGAGGGCATGACCATGCTGGTCATCACCCACGAGGTCGGATTTGCGCGGGAAGC
>JANNUM010000395.1:0-3490 GCA_031395235.1 Chloroflexota bacterium | reverse complement strand
TTGCGAGCGCCCTCACGCGTCGCCTGGTCGCCGACAGGCTGCGCCGCAACGCCACTGGGCGCGTCGACGGCTTCCAAGGCACAGCCCGGCGCCAGACGCGCCAGAACGACGCGTACGGCCTCGATCTTGGCGGGGTTGGTGGACCCGATGGCGGCGCGCCTGTACTTGAGCGGCATCCTCGGGCGAGGTTAGGGCCAGAAATGGCTGGCGGCGGCACCAGCAAAGACCTAGAATTCCTACTGCAGTGCTCGGAAATCCACAGACCGCCTTTCATGTCTCGACGCGGGGCGAATACGGCATGCGCCTGATGGTCGACCTCGCGCGGCACTGGCAGCAGGGCAGCATTTCGGTTCACGCCGTCGCGCAGCGCGAGGACCTCCCCGAGGCGTATCTCGAGCAGCTCGTCGCGGTACTGCGCAAGGCCGGCCTCGTGAATGGCAAACGGGGCGCGGGCGGCGGCTACATGCTGGCGCGCGATCCGTCGGCGATCACCGCGGGCGACATCGTGCGCGCGCTGGAGGGGCCGATCGAGCCGCAGATCTGCACCGCCGAGGGCGAGCCCGTCGTCAATTGCATTCGCGAGCGGGACTGCGGCACCCGGGCCGTGTGGGTGAAGCTGCAGTCGACCATCGCGCAGGCGCTCGACGCCATGACGCTCGCAGATCTCGCGAAGGAGAAAGCGACCGTTGCCTGATCTCGTCATCAAAGACCTCCACGTGAGCGTGGAAGGAAAAGAGATCCTGAAGGGGATCGACCTCGCCGTCCGCAGCGGTGAAGTGCACGCGATCATGGGTCCGAACGGCTCCGGCAAGAGCACGCTCGCGCTCACGGTCATGGGCCATCCCCGCTACAAGGTGACGCGCGGCCAGATCAGTTTCGGGGGCCGCGACGTCCTCGCGATGGCCGTCGACGAGCGTGCCCGCGCCGGGCTCTTCCTCGCGTTCCAGTACCCCGCCGCCATCCCCGGCGTCTCGGTGGCGAACTTCCTGCGCACGGCGATCAACGCACGGCGCGCGGAAGTGGGCGTGACCGCGGGCACCGCGGCGGAGGCGCGCAAGAACGACATGCCCATCCCGCAGTTCCGCAAGCTCTTGAAGGAGAAGATGACGCTCCTCGAAATCGACGACTCGTTCATCACGCGCTCCGTGAACGACGGCTTCTCCGGTGGCGAGAAGAAGCGCCTCGAGACGCTGCAGATGCACATGTTCGGACCGTCGCTCGCCCTCATGGACGAGACCGACTCCGGCTTGGACATCGATGCGCTGAAGATCGTCGCGCATGCCATCGAGTCGCTGCGCGCACCCGAGGTCGGCATCGTCCTCATCACGCACTACGAGCGGATCCTGCGCTACGTGCAGCCAGACTTCGTGCATGTCCTCGTGGACGGTCGCGTCGTGCGCACCGGCGGGCGCGAGCTCGCCGCGGAGCTCGAGGCGAAGGGCTACGACTTCGTGCGCGAAGAGCTGTACGCGGGGAAGGCCTGAGCGTGGCCGTCACGGTCAAGACGGTCTCGCCGCCGCGCTCGCCGCTCGACGTCGTGCGGATCCGGGCCGACTTCCCGATCCTCTCGCGCACCGTCAACGGCAAGCCCGTCGTCTACCTGGACAACGCCGCGACGAGCCAGAAGCCGCGTCAGGTCATCGCGGCGATGAGCGCCGTGTTCGAGGAGCACAACGCCAACATCCACCGCGGCGTCTACGAGTTCAGCGAGACGACGACCGCCGCGTTCGAGGGCGCGCGCGCCAAGGTGGCGCACTTCATCGGTGCGCGCGATGACCGCGAAGTGATCTTCGTGCGCAACGCGACCGAGGGCGTGAACCTCGTCGCCTACACCTGGGGCCGCGACAACATCAAGGCCGGCGACCGGATCATCTCGACCGTCCTCGAGCACCACTCCGATTTCGTGCCCTGGCAGCAGCTGGCGAAGGATGTCGGCGCGCAGATGGTGATGATCGACGTCGATGACGACGGCCGGCTGCGCCGCGACCAGCTCTCGGCGGAACTCAAGCGGGGCGCGAAGCTCCTCGCGATCACACACACCTCGAACGGCCTCGGGACCGTGAACCCGGTGAGGGAGATCGTCGCCGAGGCGCACGCCGCCGGCGCGACCGTCCTCGTCGACGCGGCGCAGGCCGTGCCGCACACGCCGGTGGACGTGACCGACCTGGATTGCGACTTCCTCGTCTTCAGCGGCCACAAGATGCTCGCGCCGCCCGGTTCCGGTGCGGTGTGGGCGCGCATCACGCTCCTCGAGCGGATGCGGCCGTTCCTCTTCGGCGGCGACATGATCAGCCGCGTGACCGTCGAGAAGACGGAATGGAACGAGCTGCCGTGGAAGTTCGAGGCGGGCACGTCCTCGTACGTCGACGCGATCGGGCTGGGCGCCGCGGTCGATTACCTCGAGGCTGTCGGCGTCGCGAAGATCCACGAGCACGAGCTCTCGCTGGTCGCGTACCTGCTGCCGCGCCTCCTGGAGATCCCCGGCGTCAGCCTGTACGGGCCGAAGACGCTCGACGACCGCGTCGGCGTGGTCTCGTTCAATATCGAAGGCATCCACCCGCACGACGTCGCGACGATCTTCGACCGTGAGGGCGTCTGTGTTCGGGCGGGCCACCACTGCAACCAGCTGCTCATGACACGCCTCGGCGTCGCCGCGACGACGCGCGCGTCGTTCTACCTCTACAACACGACCGACGAGTGCGACGCGCTGCTGGGCGCGATCGACAAGGCGAAGAAAGTGTTCAAGATCTAGTCATGGACGACATGTACCGCGACTACATCCTCGATCACTACAAGAATCCGCGGAACCAGGGTCAGCTCGAGGGCGCGACGAACACGTACAGCGACTCGAATCCGCTGTGCGGCGACGAGCTCAGCATGGCGCTGTGGATCGAGGACGACCGCGTCGCGGATGTACGTTTCAAGGGCAAGGGCTGCGCGATCTCGCAGGCGTCCGCCTCGATCCTCACCGAGGAGATCAAAGGCAAGACGCTCGACGAGATCAAGGCCATCGACCAGGGTCACATCCTGGAGAATCTCGGCATCCCGATCAGCCCGGCGCGCATCAAGTGCGCGCTCCTCAGCCTCAAGACGCTGAAGGGTGCGGCGTGGGGTCTGCCGGCGTGGCCAGACGAGGACGAGGCGAAGGCGCGCTCGGCCGGATAGGGAGATAGACATGGCAGTCGACATCCGCAAGGACATTCCCGACAACTACAAATTCGGCTGGGAAGACAAGGACGCCGTCTACCGCAACGTGAAGAAGAAGGGCCTCTCGGAGGACGTGGTCCGCGAGATCAGCCAGGACTATAAGCACGAGCCCGACTGGATGTTCCAACGGAGACTGAAAGCGCTCAAGCACTACCGCACGCGCTCGATGCCGACCTGGGGCGCGGATCTCTCGGGCATCGACTTCGAGGACATCTACTACTACCTCAAGGCATCGGATTCGTCGAAGAAGAACTGGGAGGACGTGCCGGACTACGTGAAGCGC
>JANNUM010000344.1:0-4278 GCA_031395235.1 Chloroflexota bacterium | reverse complement strand
CAGAGGGTCTCGCTTGGCAGGTTGGCGTGTGGAACCGCATGGCGCCCGTCTACGCCCAGGAGGTCGACCAGCGTTTCATTCCGGTCGTCGACCAGGTGCTACTGCGGGCGAAGGTGCAACCGGGCCAGAACGTGCTCGACCTGGGCACCGGCACGGGCGCGGTCGCCCTGAGGGTCGCTCGGCTGGTGGGAGCGGGCAAGGTGGTGGCCGTCGACGTCAGCCCTGAGATGCTGCGGGTGGCCAAGATGAGGGCTGAGGCCGCGGGACTGACCAACGTCAGCTTCAAAGAAGGCCGCGCCGAATCGCTCCCGGCGGACAACGCGTCGACCGACGTCCTTCTCGCCAGCCTGATCCTGATGTATGTCATCGACCGTCCGTTGGCGGCGCGCGAAGTGGCTCGCGTGCTTCGCCCCAACGGTCGATTGGTCGCTGCGGTCTGGGCCGGCCCCGACCAGTGCGACATCGTGAAGTTTCAGCAGACCGCGGGCCGCTTCGCTCCCCCTCCGCCGGTGCCGGGCGTCGGTCCAGGAACGATGGCGGACACCAAGCCATTTCTCGATGCGCTGACCGCAGCGGGGCTGCAGGTGCGGGTCGAGACCGAAACGCTCGGCTTCACCTTCGACACCTTCGAGTCCGCATGGGATGTGCTCACCGGTGTGACGACCGCGAACCTCACCCCCGAGCGGCGCGAGGAAGCGAAGGCGGCCGTCCGCGCAGCGATGTGGCCTGCCGAAGCCCTCGGACCCCGCTACTTCCGCAACGTGACGCAATTCATTGTCGCCGAGCGACCGAGCTGACGCGAACACTCCACCGCTCGATCAGAGAAGAGACGGTCAAGGCCGATGTCGTCGAGTTGGGCGCCTTCGCCAGGATCTACGGGAGGCGCGTCTCACCTTGTCCCAGCACGGTCGGCCAGCTCCCGCGGCAACGGTCTTGGTATCGGGCTGCCGACGAATGAACAGACCGGGCCCGGCCGCGCCGCGCTTACCTTGGCGCGTCGACGCCATGCTCGAGCTGACGCTGATATTCGGCCGCGTCGAAGTGGCCCTGTGACTCGGCGATGAGCCCGTTGGCGCCGATCGTCCACTCCTCGAACCCGTTGATGTGGACGCGGTGGCCGGTGCCGCCCGGCCCGGTGTTGGTGCCGACCAGGGTCCAGCGATACACGGTCCGGTCGCCCTGCACGACCAGGTCGTCCATGATCACCCGCATGTCGGGGAACGCCGTCATGAATCCCTGCGCCACGCCGGTGATGGCGGCCCGCCCCGCGGCGGGCGCGTCGTCGTTGACACGAAGCGACCCGGTCGGTGCGTAGAACTCCGCCACTCTGGCAGCGTTCTGGCTGCACCACGCGGCGGTGTAGCGCTCGGCGAGTGCCCGAAGCTTGGCCGGGTCGGGCGATAGCTGACGGGAAGTCAACGAGGCGGCACTCTAACTAATCCGTGCCGTCGTCGTCGGCCGTCCGCCGGTCCGCCACCGCGGCGCGCGCTACTTCGCCTTGTCGATGATCCTCGTCATCTCGTCGGCGTCGAACGCGCGCATCGTCGTCGTGCGCACGTTGCCGGCCGCGCCGAGCTTCAGGGTGAAGGCCGTCAGGGTCTCGTCGTTCGGGAACTCGCTGACGGAAACGAGATCGTACGGCCCGATCGACCAGTTGATCGAGACGAGCTTGCCGCCCATCTGTGCGACAGCCGCGGTCGCGTCCTTCGCACGCTGGACCGTGCCTTGAAAGTTCTTGATGCCCTGGTCGGTGAACTGGTAGAGCGTGATGTACTTCGCCATGACCCCTCCTCCTCGCCGGTGGGCGGCGAGACCGCGGAGCATAAGCCTCGAGTGGGAGGAAAGCGTCCCGCCGATGTGAACCTTCGTGCTCAGCTGTTCTTTCTGTGGGCGATGCTGGATTCGAACCAGCGACCTCTGCGATGTGAACGCAGCGCTCTAACCAGCTGAGCCAATCGCCCGGCGTGAAAAGTGTACGACGCTAGCGGACGAGGACTGCGCTCTCGATGAGACCCGCGGCAATGAGGAGTGCGAGCGCGATTGCGACGGTGACCCCTAGCCGACGGAAGTCCTTCGCGACGAACGTGCGCTCGATGAGCGACGCGCGCTCGAGCGCCGCGGAAGGCGCGCCGGCCGCGCGGGAGTACCCAACGCGCGTGGCCGACCCGCGCGCGCGGTAGCCGGCCGGGCGTGGAGCAGCTTCGCGCTCGGGCGCGCGCGGCGACGTCGCGCGCCGCGATCCCAGCGTGTCTCGCCGTGAGCGTGAGCGTGTGCGGTTCCGTCTCGCCATGGAGCGTTCAGCATATCGGAACGGCTATCGTCCGCGACGATGGTCCTCGACGAACTGACGCTCTCACTCCTCGTCGTCGCGCTCGTCGTGGCCGTGGTCGTGCTCGGCGCGTGGGTCGCCTGGCTACAGCGCTCCGAAGCGCTGCTCCGCCGCCGGCTGCGCCGCGTGCTCCCGGAAGGGGAGAGCGGAGGCGTCGATGAGATCCTCGATCGTCAGCTGAAGCGCATCGACAGCCTGACCGAGCGCGTCGATGCGCTCAACAAGCTGCACCACGAGCTGGAAGATCTCAGCCGACGAACGATCCAGAAGGTCGCCGTGATCCGCTACAACCCGTTCTCCGATACCGGCGGCGATCAGTCGTTCGCGATCGCGCTGCTCGACTCGCTCGGCAACGGCGTCGTCCTTTCGAGCCTGCACAGCCGGACCGACACGCGCGTCTTCGCGAAGCCCGTGCAGAGCGGTCGCTCGCGCTATCAGCTGTCCGACGAAGAGCAGGACGCCATCAAGAAAGCGCTCGCACCGTCCTCGTGACGGGCATCGGCTCCGAGCACACGCTCGCCATCGTGAACCCGGCTGCGGGCCATGGAGCGGGCGCGCATGTCGTGGCGGATCTCGCGCGCGAGCTCGAATCGTCGGGCTTCAAGATCGAGATCATCCAGACCCCCGCGCCGGGCGAGGCGGCGCGCATCGCACGAGAGGCGTCCGTGGAGGGGTGCCGCACGGTCATCGCCGTCGGCGGCGACGGGACCGCGAACGAGATCGCCAACGGGCTGGTCGGCACGAGCACGGCTCTCGCGCTGTATCCCATCGGCTCGGGGAACGACTTCGCCCGCGCGCTCGGATATCCGCGCAAGCGGCGCGACATCGGCCGGTTCCTCGCGAATGCGCGCCGGCGTGTCATCGACGTGGGCGACGTGAACGGCCGGATCTTCGTGAACGCCGCGGGCGTGGGCATCGACGGCGACGTCGCCGAGCGGGTCGAGGCGAGCGCGCGCGTCGTCGGCCCGACGCTCGGCTATTTCGTCGGCGCGCTCGTGTCGATCGCGTCGTACCGGCCGCAACCGATGCGCCTACGCGTCGACGACGAGGCACTCGAGGGCAAGCATCTCGTCGTCGTCGCCGCGAACGGCACACATTTCGGGAGGGGGATGCACGTCGCTCCCAGAGCGAAGCTCGACGACGGCCTCTTCGACATCATCGTCGCCGGCGACCTTGGGCGATGGTCTTCGCTCGTCGCTCTCGCGAAGCTGTATCGCGGCACTCATGTGAACGGACGCGACATCCTCATGATCCGCGCCCGCGCGCTCGACGTCGAGCTCGAGCGCGAGCTGCCGACACAGGCCGACGGCGAGCCAGTGCGGGCCCGGTCGCTGACCGTGCGCATGCGTCCCGGCGCGCTGACGGTGCTCGGACGGTGACGACCGACGCGCGCCGCCGGCTCCCGTCCGTCGATGCTGTCGTACGCGCGGCGGGCGACGTGGACCTGCCGCGCGAGCGATTCGTGCGCGCCGTGCGCGACGTGATCGCGGAAGCGCGCGCCGTAGGTGCGACGCTCGACGAGCCGGCCGCAGCCGACGCGGCCCGCCGGCGACTCAGCGACCGTGATCGGCGCTCGCTTCGTCGTGTGCTGAACGCGACCGGCGTGGTGCTGCAGACGAATCTCGGGCGCGCGCCGCTCGCGCCCGCCGCGCTCGCCGCGATCGCGGACGCCGCCGGCGCGGTGAGCGTCGAATACGACCTGGAGGCCGGCCACAGAGGCGAGCGGCACGGGCATGCGTCGCGCCTTCTCGCGGAGCTCACCGGCGCTGAAGATGGCGTGGTCGCGAACAACAACGCGGCGGCGGTGCTCCTCGCGCTCGCGGCCCTCGCCACGCGCAAGGAGGTGATCGTCGCGCGCGGCGAGCTGGCCGAGATCGGCGGCGGATTCCGCATCCCCGACGTCCTGCGGCGATCCGGCGCGAAGCTCGTGGAGGTCGGCACGACCAATC
>JANNUM010000357.1:0-3173 GCA_031395235.1 Chloroflexota bacterium | reverse complement strand
CCGCGTCGCGACGCACCTACTGGTCTTTGAAGGCGACAGCCGCGTGCGCTGGTTCGACGGCAACTACCACTCCTACGAGGAGTTCATGCGCAAGGAGCATGGCGCGGATTGGCAGCCGCACCGCATCCGCTACCGCCCGCTCACGCGTGCCTAACGCGCCAACACGCGCACACGCAGCCCGTGTGGATCGACGATCGTCGCGCCACCGGCGAGCGGCAAGGCGACGTGCGCCTTCACTTCGCCGGATCGACCACCGTCGAGGACACGGAGGATCGCGACGCCGGCGGCGTCTCCCACGGCGTTGTTCACGCTGGCCACGTTCGCCGTGAGCGGCTCCTTACCGCGCAGCGCGACGAAGACCAGTGACCCGTCCGGTGCGATATCGATGAGATCGGGGGCCGGGTCCTTCCCTGACAGCGGTCCTGAGGCGAGGTCGATCGTCCGTACCATCTCCGCGCCGGGGAATTTCGCCTCGTACACGTCGATGCGGTTAGCGAAACGGTCAGCCATCCAGAGGTAGGCGCCGCTCGGCGTGAGGAGCGCGCCGTGGGCATCGACGTTGCCCGTGCGCTGCGTGATCTCGTGCACGGTGAGCGCGGGCAGCGACGCCGCGGGGATGTGGTACAGGCGGTAGGCGGTCGGCGCTCCGGCCGTTCCGCCTCCCGAGTTGATCCAGATGTCCCCGCCCCGAGCGAGCCCGCCACATCCATTGGGCCCGACCTGCGTTTTGCCGGTCTGCCCGACGATCTTCATCGGAGTCGCGGCGTGGTCGACGACGTAGAGCCCACCACCCCGGAGCGTCACCAGGAGATACCGCTGATCCGCCGAGAACAGCCCGCAGATGGGTGCGTTGTCGGGGTGCTCCGGATCCTGCGTCGCGGCGAGATCGAGATCAGCGGCCATGTCGAGCTTGTACGCCTCGGACTTGAAGTCGGCGCTGATCCGCTGAAGTTTCTTGCCGTTCTGGTTCATCACGACGATCGCGCCATCCGAGGGAGCCACGAGCGCGGCATGCGCCTGGATCGCGGTAGGAACGCTCGCGGTCATCCGCACGCTCCCGGTGACCTTTCGATCGGCGGCACGCATCACGTATACGTGTCCGCTCGCGACGTTCGCGATCACCGCGTGCGTCTGCGCCCGGTTGAAGAGGATCATGTGCGGCCGCTTTCCGACGCCGTCGCCGACGCCCAGCGCGGCTTCGGAGAGGTTCACGGTGTACGCGGGCACCGGACGATCTTTCGCGAGGTCCGCGCCGTTGAACACGTAGAGCGTGCCGCCGCCGGCAGGCGATGTGTCCGCCTGGTCTAGCACCCAGAGCTCGTAGCTCGCCGGCGCGACCGTGGGACTCGGCGCGGCCGTCGCTGGCGGCGCCACGGTGCCCGCGGGCGCGCACGCAGTGACAAGGCCGAAGACCAACGCGATGAGCCGCTTCATCTCTATACCGTCCTTTCGCTCCGGCGGACGCTACGACGCGCAGTGTGACGCGAACGTGAACGCAGCGCGGAGGCGGGACGAGCAATCTTGCTGGCGGAGGTCATGATATCATGATGTCGTGAAGCGGTTCATCATTCAAGCCGACGACGATCTTCTGCGCAGGGTGAAGAAGCGTGCCGGCGAACGTGGCGTCTCCGTCGCGCAGCTCGTGCGCGAGGCCCTAGAGCGCGCGCTTGGCGATGAGCGGCCGCCGCGGCCGGTCAGCCTGGGACGGTTCGCGTCGGGCGGACGGGGGCCAGCTGCGCGTGACACGGCTGACGGGTATGTCGCCGAGCCTTGGCGCTCGTCCTAGACACCGGGCCGCTGCTCGCGGCGCTCGACCGCAGCGATCCGGACCACGCTGTGTGTCTCGAGCTGCTGCGATCGGCACGTGAGCGGCGCCTGATACCGGGTCCCGTCCTCGTGGAGCTCGACTACTGGTGCGCACACAAAGGGATCGACGACGCCTTCGACAGCGTGCTTCGAGATGTTCAGCGCCAGGCCTTCGAGATCGTGGAGCTCACGAGCGATGACCGCGAACGCGTGCTCGAAGTGCGGGCTGACTACCGTGACCTCCGCGTCGGCTTCGTTGACGCAGCAGTTCTTGCCGTCGTCGAGCGCCTCGGAGAGCCGAAGCTCGCGACGCTCGACCGCCGCCACTTCACCGTGATGCGTCCGCGCCACGTCGACGCGTTGGAGCTGCTGCCAGCGGCAGGCTAGGCGGTGCGCGGCTCCGGCTTGTTCGGATCGATGCCAAGGTCCGCGATCGCCTTCGCGACGTCCTGAGGCGTGTACTGCTCGCACATCGCAAGGGCATTGAGCGACGCGACCGCGATGCTCTCTGCGTCGACCTCGAAGTGACGGCGTAGCGCTTCGCGCGTGTCGCTCCGTCCGAAGCCGTCCGTTCCGAGCGGGACGAACGGCTGCGACATCCAGCGCGAGATCTGATCCGGGACGGCCTTCATGAAGTCGCTCGCGGCGATGATCGGTGTCGCGCCGCCGAGCACCTGCACCACGTACGGGACCTTGGCCGTCTCCGTCGGATGCAGCCGGTTCCAACGCTCGACCTCGAGCGCCTCGTTGCGCAGCAGTTGGTAGCTCGTGACGCTGTAGACGTCGGCGGAGACGTCGTATTTCTCCTGCAGCAGCTCCTGCGTGCGAAGGGCCTGCATCAGGATCGGGCCGGAGCCAAGCAGCGTGACGCGACGCCGGCCTTCCTCGCCCTTTCGGAAGAGGTAGATGCCGCGCAGGATGCCGTCCTCGACGCCCTCGGGCATCGGCGGCATCGGGTAGTTCTCGTTGTACAGGGTCAGGTAGTAGAAGACGTCCTGATTCTCGACGAACATGCGGCGGATCCCGTCGCGCACGATGACCGCGGTCTCATAGGCGAAGGCCGGGTCGTACGCGAGGACGTTCGGCACGGCCGACGCGAGTAGCTGGCTGTGTCCATCCTCGTGCTGCAGCCCCTCGCCGTTGAGCGTGGTGCGCCCGGCGGTTGCCCCCAGGAGGAATCCACGCCCGCGCGCGTCACCGAACGCCCAGATCTGGTCCATCGTCCGCTGGAAGCCGAACATCGAGTAGAAGATGTAGAAGGGCAGCATCGGCTCGGCGTGCGTCGCGTAGCTCGTGCCGGCGGCCGTGAAGCTCGCCATCGATCCGGCCTCGGTGATGCCTTCCTCGAGCACCTGACCGTTCGTCGC